>JAUIAZ010000035.1 GCA_030427465.1 Gammaproteobacteria bacterium
TGCACCAGGTGATTTCGGATTTTGTAGTAAGCCGGGTCATCCACGATGGTTGCCCGGTTACGCGGCCTTGGCAGGTTGATCCTGACCGATTCAGCGACGCGCGCATGCGGGCCGTTGGTCATCAGGAGGATGCGATCCGCCAGTAACATGGCTTCATCGACATCGTGTGTGATCATAAAAACCGTCTGATGGGTTTCGCTCCAGATTTTGATCAGTTCGTCCTGAATGACGCCTCGGGTCAAGGCATCCAGTGCACCGAAGGGCTCATCCAGAAGCAGCAGCTTCGGCTGGGTGGCAAAGGCGCGGGCGATCGATACCCGCTGTCGCATGCCGCCACTCAGTTCAGACGGCTTCTTTTGCAGGGAGTGGGACAAGCCCACCATATCCAGATACTTTTCGCTGTGTTCCCGGACCTGCTTCTTGCTCCACCCCGGCCAACGGGCGCGCACGCCGAAAGCCACGTTCTGTAGGGTGCTCAACCAGGGCAACAGGCTGTAGTTCTGAAACACCACGCCCCGGTCGAGGCTCGGACCGGACACTTCTTTGCCATCCATGATCACGTTGCCGTGTGTGGGCTCATCGAGCCCCGCCAGCACATTCAGAATGGTGGATTTACCGCAGCCGGAATGCCCGATGATGCAGACAAACTCGCCTTGATCCAGATGTACGTTCACATCCTCGAAGACCACCATGTCCTCGCCTTTCCCGGGGTAGGTTTTGCCCAGGCCTTCTACGGTCAGAAAATGCTTTGGCATATCACTACTCCTCGTACTGAACCAGTTTTGATACCGCGCCCAGGGCCATGTCGAGTAACATGCCTACCAGGCCGATCATCAGGATGGAAAATATGACGCTGTTCAGGTCCAGGTTGTTCCACTCGTTCCACACGTAGTAACCAATCCCGGTTCCACCCACCAGCATTTCCGCCGCCACGATGACGAGCCAGGCGATGCCGATGGAAATGCGCATTCCGGTCAGAATCGTGGGGGCTGCTGCGGGAAGAATGACCTGCCAAGCCGTTTTCAGGGAATTGAGCTCGTGCGTTCTTGCCACTCTTACCCAGTCACTGCGGACACTGGCCACACCGAAGGCGGTATTGATCAACATCGGCCAGATGGAACAGATGAAGATCACGAAGATGGCAGACTGCTCCGAATCCTTGATTACGAACAACGCAAGGGGCATCCATGCCAGCGGAGAAATCGGTCGCAGCACCTGAATGAACGGATTCAGCGCGCGATACATTAACGGTGACATGCCGATCACGAATCCCAGCGGGATGGCGACCAGAGCCGCCGCAAAGTAACCGGTCAACACCCGATACAGCGAGTAACCCAACTGGATACCGATCCCTTTGTCATTGGGGCCGGCATCGTAGAAAGGGTTGCTCAGCTCATCGACTGCATGCTGGATGACTTCAGAGGGCGGGGGAACCCGCGCCTCGTCTTCCACCCCGCCCATCAGCAGTTCGTACTCCGTCAAGGCTTCGCTGCCCTGGGGAACCGGGTTCAATATCTCCCAGATGCCCAGACCCGCAAACAGCAGGACTACCGAGAGTATGGCGCTGCGTACGTTCAGTGAGGCCATGCTTATACCCTCTTGATATCAAAGCTCTGGATGTATTCTTCCGGCTTGGTGTAATCGAAGGTCTTGCCCATGATGGTGTAGTTCTCATAGGTCTTGGAGGGCGGCTCATACCCCAGATCCCGCATCACCTTGCCGGTCTCAGAGGCGACATAGACTTTTTCGGCAATGCCGTTGTAGTCAATGTCACCTTCCACATAGCCCCAGCGCTTCATCTGGGTGAGAATCCAGACCGCCATGGAATGCCAGGGGAAGGGGTCGAAGTCGATGCGATCCGGGACATCGTGAACCTTCTGCTCCAGGCCATCGACGTAACGTCCGGTCAGCACCTGCTTGACCACGATCTCGGGCTGGTTGAGGTAATTCTTCGGTGAAATGGCCTTGGCGATCTCATCGCGGTTCTCATGCTTGGCACTGAAGTGGGTCGCATCCACAATCGACTTGAAAAGGGCCGCGTAGGTGTTCGGCATCTCCGTGGCGAACTTCTGGCTGCAGGCAAAGGCACAGCAGGGGTGACCTTCCCAGATGTCCTTGGTGAGGATGTGAATGAAGCCGACCTTCTCGTAGACCGCCCGCTGGTTGAAGGGGTCTGGAGAAAGATAACCATCCAGGTTGCCTGCGCGCAGGTTGGCCACCATTTCAGGCGGCGGAACCACCCGGATCTGGATGTCCTGATCCGGATCAATGCCGTGTTCGGCGACGTAGTAGCGCAGCAGGAAGTTGTGCATGGAGTAGTCGAACGGCACGCCGAATTTGAAGCCCTTCCACTGCTTCGGATCGCGCTTGTCCTTATGCTTGTTATGCAGCACGATGGCCTGGCCATTGATGTTCTCGACGGCGGGCATGAGGTATGGCGTGGCGACGGAGCCTGCCCCCATGGTCATGGCAAGTGGCATTGGGGTCAGCATGTGTGAGGCGTCGTATTCGCCGTTCAGGGACTTGTCTCGCGCGACCGCCCAGCCCGCAGTCTTGATTACATCCACATCCAGCCCATGCTTGGCGTAGAAGCCCATGGGCTGCGCCATGATGATCGGGGTGGCGCAGGTGATCGGTACAAATCCGACATTGAGTTTGGTTTTCTCCAAGGGGCCGCCACTTTCCTTGACGGCCGCCTTGATCTTGTCCATCGGCAGAATGGTCGCCAGAGCGGCCGCGAGTGTGCCCCCACCTACCATCTTGATGAAGTTGCGTCGGCTTTGATCGTTGTGGCCGAAGACGCCGCGAACGATGGCGCTTTCGATGGCTCGATCCATCATGTCTTCCTGATTCATGACGGCGCTTGAGGCGGCAGGCGTGTGACTGGAGACTGACAGGGAATCGGCATGTCTTTCCAGTGCGCCCTGCCGGGCTTTGTCATCCATATGCAGGGTTTTGAGTTCGGCCTGACAGGCCGCACATTCACAGCCTTTGGTGTGGGTCAGTGAACTGTCGGCATCGAAGGGGTTTCCCAGACTCTTGATTGTCATTTTCGCTTCCTTAGGGTTCGTGGCTGTCATTGGGGTATGCTTTGAATTAGACAGAGCAAAGGCAGTGCCATACTCGAAAGATCCTTATAATCGACTGTTTTTATTGGCTTTTAGTGGAGTTCTCAGCGCCTCGAACGGTTTACGACATTTCGTGAATCACGATAGTTCGTGACTTTATTGACGAAATATCGTGAAATCGGGGTCAGCGAGGAAAGTGATGCACATAGACAGGGAATCCCGTTTTTTCAGTTACTCAGCGGTGCCACAAGCGGTCATTGACCCGGCATCCAACCGCCTGGTGGCCGGCAATCAGGAGCTGAGCCGCCTGCTGGGTCTCAGCCGACAGGAGCTTGAGGGTCTGCGCGCCAGCAACCTGTTCGGCGACCAGCTACCGGGACTGATCACCTTCACCCAGGAGCTCATTAATCGTGGCAGAGCCTGGACCGACGCACTGTCGATCCTCATTCAGGGAGAGCCGGTAGCGGTGGAAATATCCGGTCGCTGTATTCGCGCGGGCGAGGAAGCGCACTTGTATCTGGCCCTGCAGCGCACAGATGAGCTGGACGGGCATCGCAGCCTCTCTGATGCCCAGCGGCATTACCAGTCAGGCATCGGCCACTGGAACCGTGTGGCTCGCGTATTCCAGGAGTTTGAACGCGAGAACCGCCTGCTACTTGAAGCCGCTGGTGAAGGCATCTATGGCGTTGATGCCGAGGGTCTGACAACCTTTGCCAACCCGGCCGCAGAACGCATTCTCGGGTACTCTGCTGACGAGATGATCGGCCGCAACATGCACACCATGGTGCACCACTCACACCGCGACGGCAGTCACTTCCCGGCAGAGCACTGTCCTATTTTCAGTGCCTTTCGTCTGGGCACCGTGCAGACGATTGCCGATGATGTGTTCTGGAATCACGCCGGTGACCCAGTGGATGTCGAATACACCAGTACACCCATCCGCGACGATGGTGTACTGGTCGGTGCCGTGGTCATCTTCCGGGATGTGTCTCAGCGCAAAGCCGACCACCGGCGCCTGCTGGCCGCCCTGGATGAAGTGGAAAGTCTGAAACACCGCCTGGAAATGGAGAATGCCTATCTGCAGGAAGAACTCAGCCAAGAGCTCAGCCATCATCGCATTCTGGGGCATAGCCCGGCGATGCAGCGGCTCAATCAGCAGATCGACATGGTGGCGCCCACGAACGCGACGGTGCTGATACACGGTGAATCCGGAACCGGGAAGGAGCTGATCGCACGCAGCATTCACGAAGCCAGCCAGCGTTCCAATCGCCCCCTCATTCGGGTCAATTGCGCCGCGATTCCGGAGGAGCTGTTCGAAAGCGAATTCTTCGGCCATGCCAAAGGCGCCTTCACGGGTGCGGTGAATGACCGTATGGGACGATTTGAACTGGCTGACGGAGGCACCCTGTTTCTGGATGAAGTCGGTGAAATTCCCCTTCACCTGCAAAGCAAGTTGTTGCGGGTTTTACAGGAGCAGCAGTTTGAACGGGTGGGTGACCCACAGACCCGCAATGTCGATGTGCGCATATTGGCGGCGACCAACCAGGATCTGAAACAACGTGTGGAGGAAGGCCTGTTTCGGGAAGACCTGTTTTTTCGTCTGAACGTCTTTCCCATTGAATCGGTTCCCCTGCGTGAACGTCTTGAAGACATCCCGGTGCTGACCCAGCATTTCACACAGAAGATCTGCCTGCGTAGCAACCGGCAGCCACCCCGTATTCCGCTGGCTGAAATCGAAAAGCTGCGACGCTATCACTGGCCTGGCAATGTCAGGGAACTCGAAAACGTGGTCGAGCGCCAGATCATTCTGTCGCGTGGTGAGACCCTGCGCTTTGATACCGCCAACCTGGACTCTCCGGTCCGCGAACTGCTGAGCGAGACTGCCCTGCCCTCAAAGCCCGGACTTCCCCCCGCACCCGAGGGCCTCTCCGACCTGAAGACGAGGGAACTTGAACTGGTGCGCCAGGCTCTTGAGCAAAGCAAAGGCAAGGTCTCCGGCCCGGGAGGAGCCGCCGAGCGCCTGGGACTGAAACCGACCACCCTGAGTTCGCGCCTGAAAAGGCTGCAGCTCAATCCTCACGACTTCCGCTAGACATTCTGGCCAGCCCTGAGCTCGCGGTTTATGCTGTGGCAAAGGACTGAACAGAATAACCAGTGGAGACGGGCATGGCACCAGACTTCAGGATATCCCTGCAGCCTCTGATATCCGGGCTGTTCATCGTGATCATACTTGGCATCGGCGGTGCCATCACTTTCCAGTCCTATGACAACAGCCGGGAGCTGATCCTCAAGCACACCCACAAGCTGGTCGATATTGCGGCCGATCGATTTACCCTGTCCATCAACCGGACTTATCATCCCATCGGCCTGACCCTGGAGATGTTCTCTCACGAAACCTTTGGCCCGACCCGGGAACTTGAGGATCGCCTGCGTCGGGTCCCCATGCTGGTCCGGGTTCTGGAGGCCGAACGGCATGTCCGCGCACTGATGGTCGGCAATGAGAAAGGCGAGTTCTTCATGGTCGGACGTTTCCAGACAGACAGCCACCGGGAAGCCCTTCAGGCCCCCGCAGAAGCTGTCTATTTCGTCACCGACAACCAGCGTATGGAAAACGGCGAAGTCCACTCCACGCACCGCTTCCTCGACAGTCAACTGGAGCTGCTGGAGCTGCGACCAGTCGGGCAGACCCCGTTCGATCCCAGAAAGCGCCCCTGGTTTCTCAGTGCAAAAGATGAGTCAACCCAGACCATCATTACCGACCCTTATGTTTACGCCAGTGAAGCGGTTCTTGGGATCACCATGGCCCGACAGGCGGCAGACGGGAAACGGGTGTTCGGTGCCGATATCACCCTGAAACAGGCAAGCCAGGAACTGTCACTGCAGAAAATCACCCCGGATACCCAGTTGGCTCTGGTACAGGCTTCCGGGCACCTGATTGCACACAGCGACGAAAGCCTGCTCTACCGGGAAGGCAACGGTGATGCCCAGGGGGTCCGGCATATTGAAGACCCCGTGCTGGGTCCCCTCGCGGCCCTGGGCAAGCGCATGGGCAGAAGCATCGGTAAAGATCTCAGTTTGCAGCATGAAGGCCGCAGTTGGCTAGCGCTCACGCGAACCCTGCATCACAACGATCACCGCGAACGCCAACTGCTGGTGCTGATTCCTGCCGATGAGCTGATGGGGGACGCCTACGAGAGCCTGAAACGCTCGGCCCTGATTGCCGCCCTCGCGCTGTTACTGGCCCTGCCCCTGATCTGGTGGGCGGCGAGGGCACTGACACGACCGCTGCAGCAGGTGTTGCTGCAAACTGAACGGATCCGTCATTTCGATTTTGATCATGCTTTTCATCCCACCACCCATATCCGGGAAATCAGGGCGCTCTCGCATGCAGTGGATGGCATGCGCGAGACCATCCAGCGATTCCTGGATCTGATCCGCTCACTCGCCAACGAAAATCATTTCGAAGACCTGCTGAGTACCGTGCAGCGCGAAACCCGCCAGGTCAGTGGGGCTGACTTCGCCGCTCTCTGGGTGCTGGATGAAAGCGGTCACCGGCTGAAATCCGCACCCTTGATGGAGAAGAAGACGCCGGTACCGGAAGCACTGCCCGAGATCGATCTGCACGCAGATCCCGACAACCCCCTGAGCCGTGCCCTGCTGGAACAACGTACGCGGATACTGTCCCTGGCCGCGACCGAGCCAAGATTGCCCCCGCAACTCTTCCCCCTGTTTGCCCTGCAACAGGCAGAGCGTCTGCATTTTCTGCTGGTTCCCCTGGCCAGCCGCGAAGACGAACCAGCCGGTATTCTGGTACTGACCTTCCCGGATGGCGAGCTGTCGCGACTGGACATCGAAGAGCGTGCCCGCTTCGTCAAGGCACTTTCCGGCTTTGCGGCGGTCAGCATTGAAAGCCAGAACCTCATGCGCATGCAGAAAAACCTGCTGGACAGCTTTATCCAGCTACTTGCCGGTGCCATCGATGCCAAGTCGCCGTACACCGGGGGACACTGCCAGCGTGTACCCGCGCTGACCAACCTGCTGGCAGAGGCCGCCTGTCAGCAGAAAGATGGCCCTTTCGCCCGCTTCAACCTGGATCGCCGCGAATGGGAGGCCGTCCATATCGCCGGGTGGCTGCATGATTGCGGCAAAATCACCTCACCCGAATTTGTGATCGACAAGGCCACCAAGCTGGAAACCCTGTATGACCGTATTCATGAGATCCGCATGCGTTTTGAAGTGCTCAAGCGTGACGCCGAGATCGCACACTGGCAGCGGCTACATGAGGGCGGTGATCCGCTCGCGTCGGAGAAACAGCGGGATGCGGCCTGGCAAGCCCTGGATGAGGACTTTGCCTTTGTGGCCCGCTGCAACCTCGGCGGGGAAGACATGGCTGAAGCTGATCTGGAGCGCCTCCGGTCGCTTGGCCAGAAGCACTGGCTACGTACCCTGGATGACCGCTTGGGCATATCCTGGGAGGAGGCCCAGCGCAAAGCCAGACAAACAGCCCCCACCCTGCCGGTGCAGGAGCCTCTGTTGGCAGACCGGCCTGATCATCTGATAGAACGTCCCGAGACGGAACATATCCCAAGCGATAATCCCTGGGGCTTTCAGCTCAGCCCGCCGGATTACAAATACAATCGCGGGGAAATTTACAACCTCTGTGTGCGCCGGGGCACGCTGACGGCGGAAGAGCGTTATATGATCAACGACCATATCGTGCAGACCATCATCATGCTGGAGCGTCTGCCTTTCCCACGGCACTTGCAGACAGTTCCCGAACTGGCTGGCGGTCACCATGAGAAAATGGATGGTACAGGCTACCCCAGGCAGCTGGCTGGACATGAAATGTCCACGGTAGCCCGCATGATGGCCATTGCCGATATCTTTGAAGCACTGACCGCTGCTGACCGGCCCTACAAGCAGGCTAAAACGCTCAGTGAGAGCTTGCGAATCATGGCCCGGATGAGTCGGGAAGGACATATCGACCAGGGGCTTTTCGGGTTGTTTCTTGAGTCCGGCGTCTATCGTCAGTATGCAGAAACCTATCTGCAGCCGGAACAGATCGACTCGGTCAATCTGGAAGAATACCTGCCGCCCAAGCGCACACAAACATCCGGTTGATGCGGCTGGCTGACCCGACTGGATGACCGGGCCGAACAGTCGCCGCCCCGGACGGCATGGTCTACGCTTTAGGTTTGGAAACCACGCCTTGAAACCGAGGGAACCGGATGAATATTCGCCAGAAACTGCTTCTTTCTTCTGTATTGCTCTGTGTCGTTCCTGTTGTAGTGGTGAGCCTGCTGCTGGGCAGAACCGCAATCACGGAAAGCCGCGAGGCACTGTTTGACTCTTCCAGAAAGCAGTTGATGGCCGTTCGCGAAGCCAAGAAAGCCTCCATTGAGAAGTATTTCGGCACCATCCGCCATCAGGTGTCCACCCTGTCGAATAACCGCATGGTGATGGAAGCGATGGTGGCTTTCGATCAGGCATTCACGCGCTATGACAGTGAACGCAACGGTGCAGACAGCAATACGCTGCGCAGTCAGCTGGGTGAATATTACCGGAACGATTTCGCTTCGCGATACCGGGAACTGAACCCCCAGAGTCGCCTGAACCCGGATCAGCTGCTGAACGCGTTGTCCGACAGGGCGGTGGCCTTGCAATTTGCCTACATCAGGGACAACCCCAACCCGCTGGGCAACAAGGACGCACTGGATTCGCATAGCGGCAACACCACCTATGATCAGGTCCATGCACGCTTCCACCCTCATTTGCGAGACTTCCAGAGCCAGTTTGCTTATTACGATATATTCCTGGTCAATAACCAGGGGCAGGTGGTTTACTCGGTCTACAAAGAACTGGATTTCGCCACCTCACTGGAGCGTGGCCCCTATGCTCAAAGTGGTCTCGCCCAGGCCTACCGGGCCTCGCTTTCCGGCACCCCCGGCCAGCCTCATCTGATTGACTTTGCCCCGTACAAACCCTCATACGAGAGCGCAGCCTCTTTCATCTCGGCCCCGGTCTTCTCCGATGGATCCCAGGTGGGTGTGCTGGTGTTTCAGATGCCCGTAGACAAGATCAACGACATCACGACCATGGACCGCCAGTGGGCAGAATCCGGAATGGGTAACTCCGGGGAATCCTATATTGTGGGCAAAGATAGAGTCATGCGCAGCCTCAGCCGTTTTCTGGTGGAAGACAAAGCCGCTTATCTGGAGGCACTGAGACAAGCCGGAGTCGATGAAGCGCGTGTTGACGAAATCAGCGCCAAAAACAGCAGCATCGGCCTGCAGCCCGTGGACACCGTTGGCACCCGTGCAGCCCTGAGTGGAGAACGCGGTTTTCAGGTATTCCCGGACTACCGCCAGGTCCCGGTACTGTCAGCCTACGCGCCCCTCAGCATCGAAGGCGTGGACTGGGCCATCATGAGTGAGATTGATGAGGCTGAAGCCCTTGCGCCCGCAGAAGAACTGGCTTCCGAAATTTTCACTTACGGCATTCTGGTCACCCTGCTGGTGGCCGTGGTGGCCGCAGGTACCGGGATAGCCATTGCAGAAACCATCTCGCGGCCGATTCGCCGTACGGTCGATATGCTGCGTGAAATCTCGCAGGGAGAGGGCGACCTGACCGTGCGCCTGCGAACCCGGGCCACTGGTGAGCCAGCCGAGCTGGCACGCTACTTCAATGCCTTCGTGGAGCGCATCCATCAGATCATGCAGAAACTGCGGGAAGCCAGTAGCAGACTATCGGACACCTCGGTGGAGTTGTCCAGCATCACCCAGACCACCCACCTGGGCATCGAAAGCCAGCAATCGCAAACGGAAATGGTCGCATCTGCCATGAATGAAATGGCGGCCACGGTATCCGAGGTGGCAGAAAATGCTGCTCGGGCAGAGTCTTCCGCCCGTGATGCCGAGAAGGAATCACAGTCTGGCAGCCAGGTCGTGGGGTCCACCATTCACTCCATCCGGGTGCTGGCGGAAGAAATTGATCAGGCCTCAAAAGTCATTCATGACGTGGAAGCGGAAAGTGAGAACATCGGTGCCGTACTGGATGTCATTCGCAGTATTGCCGAGCAGACCAATCTGCTGGCCTTGAACGCCGCCATTGAGGCGGCGCGCGCGGGCGAACAGGGTCGTGGCTTTGCGGTGGTCGCCGATGAGGTCAGAACCCTGGCCAGCCGCACCCAGCAGTCGACTCAGGAAATTCAGGAAACCATCAAGCGTTTGAGAGCCAGTGCAGATGAGGCGGTGGCCGTCATGCAGCGCAGCCGGACCAGCGCCGAGTCAAGTGTCGACCTGGCCGAAAAGGCTGGCGCCAGTCTGCAGGGCATCAGCCAGGCTGTATCTGCAATTACGGAAGTCAACTCGGTGATTGCAACGGCAGCAGAAGAACAAAGTGCGGTCGCCATGGAAATTAACCAGAATGTCACGGAGATCAACGCAGTCTCTGAGGATAACCGGGCGGCCGCCCAAACCACCGCCCAGAAAGGCAGCGAACTGCAACAACTGGCCGGCGATCTGCAGTCGCTGGTCGGTCAGTTCAGGATCTAGACAGCAGATGAGCGCATCCCTCGTAACCGGTGCGGCTTCACCATCAAGAGAATCCACCAAGCGGATGCACCGTCCCCTGCGGTGGCTCGGGATTCTTGCGCTGCTTCTGTCTGCCGCACAGAATCTCGCCGCGCAGGAAACACCAGATCAGACTAGTGCCACCCTGCACAACGTGGTCGGCGAGTTCCCACCTTACACCGGAGCAAAGCTGCACAAGCAGGGATTACTGAGCGCCATTCTCGCTGAAGCCCTGCATCACAGCGGGATACAACTCCAAAGCCAGGGGCTGCCGTGGTCAGAAATTCCGGATGCGCTGATGAACCGCAAGGCTGACGTCAGTGTGGGCTGGGTGCGCAACCGCGAACGTGAGGCCCAGTTCCTTTATTCGGACCCACTGATTTACGGCGAGACAGTTTTTTTTCATCACGCAGACCTCAAGTTCAGCTGGAACCGGCTGGAGGAACTGGCCTACTACCGGATCGGGGTCACTCAGGGCTACTCGTATACCGATCGCTTCGATGACCTCCTCCGGAACAACACACTGACGGCCAGCCCGCACGCTTCAGATCAGGACAATCTGGAGAGTCTGATTGAGGGAACCACCGACCTGTTCCCGGTCGACCGGCTGGTCGGCGAGTTCCTGCTGGAAAGTCACTTCCCGCAACGTGGCGTGCGCATTCGCCATGATGAAAAACCCCTGGCGGAACCCTCCCTGCATCTGATTGTAGATGCCGGACACCCCCGCGCCGAAGAAATCATCAAGTCGGTCAATCACGGGCTCGTGCAGATGCAGAAAGTCGGCACCTACAACCACCTGATCAAAAGTACGCTGCTTGCCCTGTATATCCAGCGCATGAAGATCCTCACGGAAGAATACGCACCCTATAACCATCTGAATGAATCTGGCCAGGTCGCCGGACTTTCCATCAACATCCTGCAGCAGATCATGCAACACCTGGGTGTCGAGAGAAAAGTCAGCCCCGATGATGTCTACCCCTGGGCCCGGGCATACCACCTGGTGCAGCGCGTGCCAAATGCCGCCATTCTGGCCATATCGAAAACCCCCGAAAGGGAGCCCCTGTTTCAATGGGTCGGGCCGATCGTCCGTTCCCGGGCCGTACTGACCGCGGCGAAAAGCCTGAAACTGGCTGGTCGTGCGCCCGACCAGCTCGGCAATGCCCGCATCTGTGTCATCCACGAAGACATTGCAGCCCAGGTGCTGCAGCGCTGGTCGATCCCGGAAGACCGTCTGTTTACCACCAACAATCCACATACCTGCGCCAACATGCTCGCCAAAGGGCGGGTTGAAGCCTGGGCCTACGGGGAGATTGCCAGCCGTTGGTATATGAAGGCAATTGGTGCCGATCTGGACAGTTTTGAATCCATCAGCACACTGGAGGAAACGGCCCAGTACATCGCATTCAACCGTCAGGTTCCTACCTCGGTTGTCGGACGCTTTCAGGAAGTTCTGGAGCTGATGGCTTTCCGGGGTGAGCTGCGTAAACTCAAGGCCGAGTTCCTTCCGCCGCAGTAGATCACTGCACTTTCATCAAAACCCGGCACCCGAAGCCAGAACCCCGGTGCCTGGCATCTATCGCCCCTGCCCCATGCCGAACTCGGCAATCTGCTTCTTGATACCCGGCACCAGTTCCAGGCCGATCAGACCAGCCTGGCGAAGCTGTCGGGCTGCTGTGCCGGCATTGCTGTGAAAAAAACCCAGCAGGGCATCGGTAGAGGAGACCGTCAGAAGCTGATCACGCTGCCGTTCTGACTCATACGCCTGAAGCTCTGGCAAACGGAAAGCGTCGGGGTGAGATTGCAGGAAGCGAGAAAGCCCCTCAACATCTCGCAGAGAAAGGTTGAAGCCCTGCCCGGCTATGGGGTGCAAGGCATGAGCCGCATTACCGAGGACGACAAGACCCTGCCGCACCTGTTCGCGCGCCAGTGACCGGCTCAGGGGGTAACTGGAAAAGCTACCCACCCGCGCGATGCCTCCGCCTCTCAGCCCCAGGCGCTCATCAAGGGCTTGAATGAGCTGGTTTTCCGACAGATCAGAGGGCGCGGGATCCTGCCCTTCCGGCAAGGTCCACACCAGAGCCGAACGCGGTCGCCCCTCGAAATCACTCAGAGGCAGCAGGGCCATGGCGCCGTCTTTCGTGAATCGCTCGTAAGCCCAGCCTGCTGTGCCCTGTCGTGTCTCAACATTACTGATCCAGGCACGTTGGCCATAAGACTGGGACTCCACCGCAATGCCCAGACGCTGAAGCAGCCCCGAGCGTCCCCCGTCGGCGAGTACCAGCAAGCGGGTGTCAAAGTGCGCACCATCCTGTAGCCCGATCTGCCAGCCCGTTTCCCGGGCCTGCAGTGACTCCACACTGACTGGGCTCAGTAACCTGATCTGCGGGGCCTCTGCCAGTTTCTGCCACAAACCCTGGCCGATCAGCGCATTCGGCACGACATGGCCAAAATGGCTGAGCCCCTGTTCCCGGGCCTGCATGCGGGTAGCTCCCCAGCGCCCCTGTTCGGAAACATGTACAGCCAGAATCGGGGCCGCTTCAGCCCACAAAACCGGCCCGATGCCCAGAGTATCGAGTATGGCTTCGGAGGAAAGAGAGAGTGCGGTAGAGCGCTGATCAAAGCTCGGGCTGCTGCCAGTGGCCCGCAATATGGCGCTCAGGTCACTTTTCTCAAACAGGCCAATGCGCTTTGACGGCAGCACCTGGGTGAGACGCAGTGCCAGGCTGGCGCCGACCAGGCCTCCCCCGATGATGGCGATATCAAAGGCCTGCGCCGCTTTGCCGTCTGCCATCACTGACGGCCAGCCATCAGGGCTTCAATCTCAGACACGCTTTTGGGTACGTCTGCAGTCAGCACTTCGTGGCCTTTGGCGGTTATCAGCACATCATCTTCAATGCGGATGCCAATACCGCGCCATTTGGCAGCCACCGAATCGTCGTCCGGAGAAACATAGAGCCCCGGTTCCACCGTGTAGACCATACCCGGCTCCAGCACCCGCCATTCACCACCGACCTTGTACTCACCAACGTCGTGCACATCCAGCCCCAGCCAGTGGCCTGTCCGGTGCATGTAGAACGGTCGGTAGGCCTGGGTTTCTATCAGCTCATTCACTTCCCCGCTCAACAGACCCAGATCTACCAGGCCCTGCGTCAGAACAGTAACAGCGGCCTCGTGGGGGTGGTTCCAGTGCTGTTCGGGCCGGCTCTCGGCGATAGCGGCTTCCTGAGCCGCCAGCACCACTTCATACAAGGCCTGCTGGGCTTTGCTGAAACGCCCGTTGACAGGGAAAGTCCGGGTAATGTCAGAGGCATAATGGTCCAGCTCGCAGCCGGCATCGATCAGCACCAGGTCACCGGATTTCAGCTTCGCCATGTTGTCGATATAGTGCAGTATGCAGGCATTGGACCCGCCACCGACAATCGCCGGATAGGCCTGGAATCTCGCCCCCTGACGCATACAATGAGCCTGGATCTCGGCTTCCAGATCATATTCATGAAGCCCCGGCTTACAGGTCTGCATGGCGCGTATGTGAGCCTCCGCGCTGATACGGGCCGCGCGCCGCATGACCTTGACCTCGGCCGCGCTTTTATACAGACGTAAATCGTGAAGCCCGTGCTGCAGGGCCACAAATTCTCCGGGGGGATGCGCACCGCTGCGAACCTTGCTGCGGATCTGGTTAACCCATTCCATCAGCTGCCGGTCAAACTTCTCATCCAGCCCCATGGACGTATAGACCCGTTGTCGCCCTTCGATCAGGCCCGGCAGAATCTCATCCACATCGGCAATGGGGAAGGCATCATCCAGCAAGTAGTCCTCTACAGCGGCTTCCGGCCCTACCAGACGACCATTCCACTGCTCATACTCTGGATCCCGCTCGCGACAGAACAGAATGCTCTCGCCGTGCTCACGTCCAGGCACCAGAACCAGAATGGCTTCCGCCTCACCAAAGCCGGTCAGATAAACGAAATCGCTGTCCTGCCGGTAAGGATATTCGGTATCCCGGTTGCGTCTGACCGGGCTCGCCGCCGGCAGAATGGCAATACTGTTGGGTACCATTCCGGCCAAGAGCTTTTCACGACGCTTGCGAAATTCGGCAACCGGTATTTTCGGGGCTTCAGGTCGCGCCTTCTTCGCCTTTGCAACACTCATGCTACTACCTCAATGCAGGGTCGGACGCGGTGCCGTTTTCTGATCCATACGATTGTCCAGATGGATGTTCAGCACCGCTACCTTCACATACTCCACCAGCTCAAGATACTCTCTTTCATCCTGCTCGGATTCATCCAGGTCGGTATCCACATCTCCGATTTCCATGAGATCCTGCACCAGTTCCCGGCTGTCATCCGACAAGGCATCCAGCTTGTCACCCTTCACCGATACCAGCCCCTCAAGGAAGCCCCGGCACCAGTCGGCCAAAGCCGACAGACGGGTACTGCAGGGCGCATCATCTTCTGGCAGCCAGAGCTCGAAACTGAAATCCTCCTGCTGCAGATCGCCCATGGCGTACTCGCGCATTTTCTGGAAGGCTGACTCCAGCGTGGGATTTTCAAGCCCTCCCTGTTCTTCCCCGGTCAGTACCCTCAGGGTATATACCCAACCGGGGGGGCTGTCCGCAGATTCACCGGCACTGATGCGTCCGCACCAGAGACCATGCAATGCAGCCGCCGTGAAATGGGCATCGTGTTCCAGGTGCTCGATAAGCTGTCTGAGTGCCGCATATGGTCTGGACATGTCTGATTTCCTGTGTTGCAAATTGACCCGCATAAAGGGGCATCATATAGTTGAGGGGATTTACCTTTCAACGGCAATAATCCCTATGGAAGTCTCCCAACTTCAGAAACTGAGCGAAAAAGTGGATCGTCTGATCCAGAAGTGCCAGCAATTGGAAACGGATAACCAGAGACTGAGAGAGCAGCAGGATGACTGGCACAAGGAGCGCATGTCACTGCTGCAGAAGAATGATCTTGCCCGCACCAAAGTCGAGGCGATGATCTCGCGGCTGAAATCCCTGGAGCAACGTTAAATGAGCAATGCGAACACCCTGGCAGTGACCATCCTGGACAAGGAATACCTCGTTGCCTGCCCGCCCGATCATCAGCAGGAATTGCGCAATGCGGCCAATCAACTGGACAAGAAAATGCGGGAAATCCGCCAGACCGGCAAGGTCTACGGGACCGAACGGATAGCTGTCATGGCGGCGCTCAACCTGACCTATGACCTGATGCAGCAAACCAGCATGAGCAGCCATGTCACGGATGCCCTGAATGCCATCAGTGACAAAATTGATACAGAACTTGCGCGCTGAACGGTCGGATTCCGGCGAGCTGATCTGGAGATTCGCCGGTCAGTTTTGGTATACTCAGAACACTCCCTGGGATGCTGGCCAGTTGAATGTGTCCTCGAGCCGATGCGTACCAACCCAGGTGACGTGCAGTACTGGATGTGTGCAAGTCCCTCACGCAAGGGAAAGCCTGATTCCAGTCTCAAGTCGCCGCCTTGAACCGAAGGGTTCAAGGGCCCAGTTCGACAGCGGCATTCTGGGGAGCTTTTCATGACCCTGCCTTTCCTGCGCCGGCAGATCCGCCAGCAAAGACGTGCTTTACCCCGGTTCCTGCGAAACAGCTACTCACAGCGTATTGCCCTTCATGCAGCCAGTGCCCTGAGCATCCGACGCGCCACCCGGATCGGACTGTTTCTTTCGCACGATGGGGAAGCTGATACGTCGCTATTGATTGACCGGCTGCAGCGCCAGGGCAAGAGCATCTATCTGCCGGTACTGCATCCCTTCCAGCCGGACTGCCTGCTCTTTTGCCCCTACGGCAGGCCGGATCGATGGCGGCGCAACCGTTTCGGCATACACGAACCGGATATGCGCCATGAACCTCCTGTTCCTGCCTGGTCTCTGGATCTTTGCTTCATGCCGCTGGTGGCATACGATCGGTCAGGTAACCGGCTGGGTATGGGTGGTGGATTCTACGACCGGACCTTTGCCATGTCCCGGCCACGGCCGAGACGCGCGCGCCTGACGGGCATTGCGTTTTCACTTCAGGAAGTTGGGAGTTTACCGGTTCAGCCCTGGGATGTTCCGCTGGATGCGGTCGTTACGGAGAGAGGGTTCAAAGGCTTCGGCCGGTCAGGGACCGGCCGCTGGTTCTGATACTCAGTTTCTGGATTCTGCCTTCAGAGGCTCCGGCATCATCACACTGGCCTGCTCGGACACACTCTGCATGGACCGCACCGAGCTGTCCTGCGCCAGCGTGCTCATGCCGCTGATGGCGAGCCCAATGGCAAAGATGCCCAGCAAGGTGAATATCATATCCGGCTTACGCTTCATGCACTTTTTCCCCACGAATTAGACAAAGTTCACTGTTTTTTATTATTTATAGATCAAAAACAGGAATTTAACAGATTTTCCTGTTAAATCGTGTAGAAAGTTGCGCTAAATATGTAATTAGCGCCCCATGAAAAGCTGGTAGGCCGGGTTCTCGGTTTCTTCCCAATAACGGAAACCGACCTCTGACAGCATCGCCCGGAAGGCAGGCAGATCGCTGTCTTCCACACTCGCCGCCATCAGCACCCGTCCGAAGGCAGCGCCGTGGTTACGGTAGTGAAACAGCGTAATATTCCAGCGGGTTCCCAGCGACATCAGAAACTTCATCAGTGCACCGGGCCGCTCCGGGAACTCCACCCGGAACACTTTTTCCTGCAGTACTTCCGGAGCATGCCCCCCTACCATGTGACGGATATGGGTTTTGGCCAGGTCGTTGTCTGTAAGATCCAGTACAGGCAAGCCCTGCTTTTCCAGCCCCTTGATCAGGGTTTCCCGCTCATTTTCACCTTCACGAATCTGCACGCCCACAAAGATCTGTGCCTCACTCGGGTCTGAGTAGCGATAGTTGAATTCGGTGATGTTCCGGTTGTGCAGTTGCCGGATAAATCGCTTGAAGCTACCGGGTTTTTCGGGAATCCGCACAGCCAGAATCGCCTCACGCTCCTCACCCACTTCGGTACGCTCGGTGATGTAGCCCAGACGATCAAAATTCATGTTCGCGCCACTGACAATCGCGATCAGCGGGTCAGTGATCGCCTTCGAGGCTTCGCGGAAGGCATAGCGCTTGAGACCTGCCACGGCAAGTGCACCGGCAGGTTCTGCAATCGACCGGGTATCTTCAAAGACATCCTTGATGGCAGCGCAAATTTCATCGGTGCTGACGGTAATGACTTCATCCACGCAGTCTTTGCAGATATCCCAGGGCAGCTTGCCGATCTGTTTCACGGCAACTCCGTCGGCAAACAGGCCGACCTCCGGGAGGATATCCCGACGTCCGCGCTGCATGGCCAGCTGCAGGCAGGCCGCATCCTCAGGCTCCACCCCAATGATCTTGATCTGGGGGCGCAGATACTTGACGTAGGCAGCCACTCCCGCGATCAGGCCGCCACCGCCAACCGGGATGAAAATGGCGTGTGCCGGCCCTGTCTGCTGGCGCAGGATCTCCATGCCAACAGTCCCCTGACCGGCGATAACATCTTCATCATCGTACGGCGGAATATAGGCA
>JAUIAZ010000036.1 GCA_030427465.1 Gammaproteobacteria bacterium
ACCAACCCCATGTGGTTCGGATAATATTCGTGCAGGGTCTTATACACCGAGGCCCGGCCAAAGCCCTGTGCAATACCGATGACCAGCAGCAGCACCGTAAACACCCCGACACTGATTTCAAGCTTCAGATGAACGACCCGCTCCACCCCCTGAATAGACATCTGAGTCGGTGGATAACTCAGGAAAAACAGACAAACCAGGCACACCCAGAACACCCACCAGTTCACCGAACGCCCACCATAGCGGTCTGCGAACCAGCCACCCAGGGCTCTCACACTACTGGAGATTCCGACAAACAGGAGCGTCAGCAGAAAAGCACTCTGGTTATCGAGTCCATAGGCGCGTGTAAAATAATGTGGCAGCCACATAAGCAGGGCCAGGAAACTGCCGAACACGAAGTAGTAGTACAGGCCAAAGCGCCAGATCCGCAGAGACTTGAGAATATGAAAGTCAGAACCTGTACTCTGACTGGCGGGAATCGCAGCATCGCGTGGTGCGAAAAGCATAAACAGCACAATCATGAGAATCATGCCGCCGCCGAAAGCAGGGCCCACCCACTGCCAGCCCAGTTGCTGACTGATGATCGGGGCCAGCACCAGGGTAATCGCGGCGCCCGCATTGCCGGAGCCGAAGACCCCCATCGCAAAACCCTGTCGGTCACGGGTAAACCAGTTGCTGATATAACGGATGCCGACCGTGAAAGAAACGCCCGAGACACCCAGTGCGAATCCGAAAAGCAGGTAGTCGTTGAAAGTCCGCGCCAGGGGCAACAGGAACAGGAAGGGAATCAGGAACAGCATCTGGCCGACATACAGCCAGTATCCCGAATAGCGCTCACTCAGTATGCCTGCCGGAAACCGCAGCAGGGCGCCGGTCAGCATGGGCGCTGCCATCAGCAGACCGTATTCGGTCATGCTCAGATCCAGGCGGGATCTCAGCTCAAGCCCCAGGACGGCATACAAAGTCCACACTGAAAAATTGGCCGCAAATGCCAGGGTGGCCATGAAGATGGCTCGTTGCGCGGCTTTCTCCGGATTCATCTTACTTGCCCTCCACAGTCTTTATCTTACTGTGCACCGAGGGGCTCATGTTGGCCCTGCCCACTACGCACCACTATCGCCGCTTTCACGAGCCGCCTTTACCCCCTAATGGGTATTGATTGCCCGGCTCCCCCTGATAAACAGCCACACAGGGTAGAAACTGACTTCCACAGAAGAGGTAAAAGCCACTGAAACCAGCTGGCTGTAGCCCGCAATCGACTTGATTCGGATCAAGTCTGCTTCACTTGATCATGCAATAGTGGCAGGCAGACAGAAGAGCCGTAAACCCAACTGAGGCTGTGGATGGAAAAGAAGCTGCAGGTAGATATCGGAAGTTGGACATCCGCCGGCATCAAGACGCTTAACGAGGATTCGGTCGGTTGGCGTCTGCCTGAAAGCGAGGATTCCCGACGTTTTTTCGGTGCCATCGCGGCGGTGGCAGACGGTGTTTCCAGCGCTGAGGCCGGAAGGGAAGCCAGCACTGTTGCCATAAGGGAACTGCTGGAAATCTACTACCAGTCCCCTGAAACCTGGGCGGTCGAACGCGCCCTGAGAACGGCAGGCACTGCGATCAACCACCACCTGTACAAAATGAGTCATGCCTTTGCCAACCAGGAAAAAGGCTACATCTGTACGCTGGTGACGGCTGTCGTCAAATCCCACAGAGCCCATATCTTTCACGTCGGCGACAGCCGGGCCTACCGCCTGGGCCGAACGGAAAAGAACGCAGCCGCCATTCAGCTGCTGACCCGCGACCATGCAGCACAAGTCGGCAAGCACCGGCGCATGCTCGCCAGGGCTCTCGGCATGGACAACGAGGTTAGCGGGGATTACAGCAGTCTGTCGCTCAATGAGGGGGATTATCTGATTCTGACCTCAGACGGCGTACATGACTTCCTGTCAGAATCACAGATACAAGCACTGGTCTGGGGTTCCACTGACAGCGAGGCTGCCTGCGAACGGGTCGGCAAGGCGGCCCTGGAGGCTGGTAGCGATGACAATATCAGCGTGGTCATCATCCGCATCGATCAGCTGCCGGAGAGCTCTCTGGAGGATTACAGTCAGCAACTGACCCGGCTGCCCTTTCCACCCGACCTGAAACCGGGCCAGTCGCTCGACGGCCTGAGGGTAGTTGAAGAGTTGTTTGCCTCCTCGCGCAGTCAGGTCTACCGGGTAATGGATGAGGCCAACGGCGCGAGCCTGATCATGAAAACGCCCTCACGAAACTTCGAGGAAGACATCGCCTACATTGACCGTTTCGTGCAGGAAGAATGGGTTGGCCAGCGCATCCATTCGCCCCATATTGTGCGCATTGCCCATCAGACCAGCCCGCGCACCTTCCTCTATTACCTGATGGAACCAGTCGACGGCCTGCCCCTGGATGAGTGGATGCAAGCCAATCCGGAAGCCACACCGCGGCAGAAGTTCGACCTGATCCGGCAGATAGCCACGGGGCTGAAAGCCATGCACCAGCAAGACATGGTTCACCAGGACCTGAAGCCCGCCAATATCATTGTCGGGGGAAATCATCATGTCACCCTGGTCGACTTCGGGTCTGTCTACGCCGCAGCACTTTCCGAGATTTACAGCCCGCTGACTCATGAAGGCGCGCTGGGAACCGCCACTTACTCAGACCCGAACTACCTGTGGGGACATAACAGCGGGGTCCAGGGCGATATCTATTCCCTGGCTACCATCACCTATGAGCTGTTTACCCAGGGCGAATTGCCGTTTGGTGATGCCATCGAAAGCTGTCGCAGCCGGCTGGACTTTGACCGCCTTCGCTACCAGCCCGCACACGAATGTGATGCCGCCATTCCGCAGTGGTTCGATGGCGCACTGAAGAAAGCCCTGAGTCTGGATCTGGAAGTTCGCTACCAGCGGCTGGATGACTTCATACGAGACCTGAGACACCCCAACCCCGACTTTCTCAAAGTGTCTGCCGGAGAGGCTCAGGACCGCGGAACCGTGGTTCTCTGGCAAATGCTCAGCGGGCTCTGGGTGCTGCTACTCGTTCTGGTTGTTCTGTTATTCAGTTGTCAGGAGACACCCTTGCCATGATTGCACTGTTTGCCATGGGCTTCCGCCCCTTCTTCCTGGGTGCTGTCCTCTGGGGGCTGGCCTGCATGGCCGTCTGGTCACTGGCCTATGCCGGGCTTGCGCCATACCCGGGATCCTTGAATAGCCCCTTCCTGTGGCACGGTCACGCCATGATTCTCGGATTCTCCATGGCTGTGATTGCCGGGTTCCTGCTCACGGCAGTGCGTAACTGGACGGGACAGCCCCTCCCTACAGGACCCGCTCTGGCCGGGCTGTTCTGCTTGTGGCTGTTGGCGCGGACCTGCCTTTTCATCAGCATCTGGCTGAGCCACTGGCAATGGGCCGGACTGGTACTGGATGCCGTTTTCATTCTGATCCTGCTGCTGGTTCTCAGCCGCCCTGTTATCCATATCCGGCAATGGCGACAGATTCCCATTCTCTCCAAGCTGGCTCTCATCGGCATCAGTCATATCGCTTTCAGCCTGGCCGTGCTCTCACAGGATTATATGCTCGCAGAGACCGCGCTTCTTAGCGCGTTCTACCTGATACTTGCGCTTATCCTGACCATAGCCCGGCGAATATTCCCCTTCTTCAGCAAAGGGGCTGCTGGCCGCGAACTGCCTAACCAACTCTGGGCCGATCGTCTGAGTCTTTTCGGCCTGCTGATATTCTGGCTCGCAGAGTGTCTGCAGCCAGCCCATCCGCTGGGCAATCTCGCCGCTCTGGCGGTCTGCGTGGCCAATGGCGCCCGCCTGATCTACTGGTATTATCCGGCGTTATGGTCAAGCCCTTTGCTCTGGGGCCTGTATCTTTCTCTGGCCGGGATCACCGCCGGTTTCTTCCTGATGGCTTTGCGGCAGTTCGCCGATGGGGTATCCATTCTGGCTCTACATACCCTGGCGATTACGGGCATCGGCATGATCACATTCAGCATGATGGGCAGGGTCAGTATCGGCCATACCGGTCGCATGATCTCTCACCCCCCCGCCCTTTTGACGGCATCCCTGATCGTCATGCTCGCCGCTGCGCTTCTGCGGGTGCTGCCCCAGTTACTGGCACCCTCACTGGTGCACACCGGCGTGATCATTTCCGGCCTGCTCTGGGTGCTTGCCTCTCTGCTCTTTCTCAGCGCCTATCTGCCAATGCTGATTTTCCCCCGGGTGGATGGCAAGCCCGGCTGATCAGCTCTGGCTCAGCAGCCAGGCCTGCGCCAAGGCCAGAAGAATCAGAACCCCGCAGACCGATTGCCAGAAGCGCAGAGGATTTCTTTGAATCAGAGGCCGGGAGAAGGCTTCTGCCAGCAGTGCCGGGTTGGCCTGACGTAAGTCCTGAAGAAATTCGGAGAAGGCCTGATGCCTTTTCCCGGGACGTGGCTGCAGTGCTTTCTGCAGAGACAGATCCAGCCATGGGGGAAGATCAGGGCGGACCTGCCGCAGACTTCGGTAGTGCCAGGCATCATAGGATTTTGGTGGCCGGTACACCATGTTACGGAACTGGTAGGGCGGTTCTCCGCTCAACATTTCATAGGTGATCGCAGCAAGGCTGAACAAATCTGAAAGTGCAGACGCGGTATTCTGAAGCAGATACTCAGGGGCAATGTAATCCACACTGCCCACCGGTACCTCGCCTTCCTTTGTGGAAGCACCCAGATCCTGCAGCCCGGCAACCTGCACCGTTCCGTAATCGACGATCACGGGTTTTCCCGGCGCCGGCAACAGGATGTTTTCCGGCTTGATATCCCGGTGAACCATGCCCCGCCGTTGCAGCGCGCGCAGGGCGCTCACGAGGGGTTCGATGATTTTCCGGACAGACTCAAGATCTGGCCGGGGGTTGTCATGCATCCACTGCCTCAGGGTCGGCCCCTCGATATACTCGTAAAGCTGAAAAAGGAAGGGGCTTTCCTGAGCAGGCAAACAGGGCTTCAGCAAAGCCGGATGATTGACACGGCTGGCGATCCAGCATTCCCGGTGAAAAGACTCCAGATACTGCGCATCATCGGCAAAGCGCTCACCCGGTACTTTCATGGCCAGTCGCCGAGCGGTACCGAGCTCACGCACCCGATACACTGTCGAACGGGTGCCCATGTGAATGATCTCTTCCACCTCGTAATTTTCAAGGCGATTACCAGGCTCCATGGCAGGTGGCAGTACGGGATGGCTTTCTGAGCACGAAGACATGCCCTGCCTGCTCCAGAAAGGCCTTCAGGTCAGTAAACCCGTGCACGCCATCACTGGTCAGAACGTAGAGGTCTCCGACTTCCACGGAATCCCGGAAATAATCCACTTCGATATGGGCTTCCATTCCAAGCCCCCGGGTCAGCACCCCGGCCCCCGCTGCAAATGCCTGATGATCCCGCGTCAGTTGCTCAAGGCTTCCGTTACGCCAGCGATAGATACGGGTATCGCCCACATGAAAACCATGCAGGGTACGAGATTTCAGGATAAGGGCACTGAAGGTGGTCACCAACCCGTTTTCCCGGGTCAGCAGCGAATGCCCCTGCTGATAGAGCCAGCTGTTGAGCGAGGAAATAACCCGGGCGGCGGCTTCTCTGACGGCCCAGGTGTCAGGTGTACTCAGGTAGTCAGACAGAAAAGTGTTCACGCTGGTCTGGCTCGCCAGGGCAGCGTGGTCACTGCAGCTCACGCCATCGGCCAGACAGGCCACAGAGCCTTTGAGCTGGCCACCATCCGTCTCGGGAACAAAGGCGCCAAACGCATCCTGGTTTTCGGCCTTTTTACCGGCAACAGAAAGACCGCCAACCCGGACTTTCAGCTGGCGGCCTCCGGGTGCCGCGCCCCCGCCTGGAGGGCTCCGGTCCCCATCAGACATAGAACTCCATTCAGGTCACGTCGATCAACGTAACCGTGCCATCTTCGTTGACTTCCGTCATCTGACCTTTCGGCTCTTCCAGGAACAGCAGCGTCACAAAGCCCAGAACCGCTGTACCGGCGATGACCCAGAAAAACAGACTGTAGTCTACAAAGCTCAGTATCGTGAGGTAAACCACGGCACCGACATTTCCGTAAGCTCCGGTCATACCGGCAATCTGTCCGGTCAGGCGACGCTTGATCAGGGGCACCACCGCAAAGACGGCCCCCTCACCTGCCTGCACGAAGAAAGAACAGGCCATCGCCGTGACCACCGCAAGCACCAGCGGCCAGGAACTGTCGACCGTGGCCATCGCTGAATAGCCAAGCGCGAGCCCCGCCGTCAGGATCAGAAGGGTTTTCTTGCGGCCAAAGCGGTCTGAGAGCCAGCCACCACCTGGTCGGGACATCAGGTTCATGAAGGCGTAGGCAGAGGCAACCAGTCCGGCAAAGACCGGATCCAGACTAAAGGTTTCGGCAAAGAAGAGGGGCAGCATGGAGACCACCGCCAGCTCTGAGCCGAAGGTGGCAAAGTAGAGAATGTTCAGCACTGCGACCTGTTTGAACTTGTAACGGTGCATTTCAGGTACCGGTGCCTTGAACACGTGGCTGTTGATCTTCCAGACCTGTGAGGTGTCATACAGGAAAAGCACCAGCAGACTGAGATAGACAACCCAGGCCTGAATCTCCGTGAGCAGCCCCATCGCGGGTCCGGCCAGTTTCCAGGTCAGCAGGGCCAGCGCGGCATACATCGGGATTTTCATGATGACCAGGAAAAAGAAGTCTCCCTTGCTGGTCACTTCCAGCCCGCCGATCTTCTTGGGCTTGAAATAAGTAGACCCCTTGGGGGTATCGCGTACGCTGCGATAGTAGATCACCGAAAATACCAGGCTCAGCGCACCGGTCAGGCCAATCGCATAGCGCCAGCCATCTTCGCCCCCGAAAATGAGTGCAATGGTCGGAAGAGACATCGCCGCAGCTGCTGAGCCAAAGTTACCCCAGCCCCCATAAACCCCTTCGGCCGTGCCCAGTTCGCGCGCCGGAAACCATTCACTCACCATACGGATACCGATCACGAAACCGGCCCCGATAAAACCCAACAGAAAACGCGCCAGAGCGGCCTGGGTAAAATCATCTGCTGCCGCGAACATGAAGCAAGGTATTGCGGATACTGCCAGCAGGCTGGAATAAACCAGACGCGGTCCAAAGCGGTCTGTCAGCATCCCGATCACGATACGTGCCGGAATGGTCAGGGCAACGTTCAGTATCAGCAGGGTCTTGACCTCCTCTTTACTCAGCCCGAGTGACAGGGCGATGGCCTGCAACAGTGGCGCATGGTTGAACCACACAAAGAAGGTAATAAAGAAGGCGATCCAGCTCATGTGCAGGATTTTCATTCGCCCCCGGAAGGAAAATAAGTTGAACTTCTGTACATCGTCTTGCATGGCTTTTCCCGTCACGTTTATCCGGTTTATAACAACTTGGCTCTCACTGGCGACCTGATCGAAGCAAGCGCCGCGACCACCACCTGTTTTTCCTTACTGAATCAGCGGGGCCTGCTCCATCTCAATGCCTTGTATCTGTGCTGCCTCCACCAGACGGTGCAGGTAGTCGGAAAGCGCCTGTCGCTCAGACCGCTCTTTCAGATACTCCCGGATCCTGGGCTCGACCATATCAAGCGGCAGCTGACGTCCGGGAATGATGCGGTCAACCCAGACCACATGCACGCCATAACGGGTTTCGACCGGACGATCCATCAATCCCGGCTCAGCGCGAAACACCGCCTTTTCAAATTCCGGGACCGTCTGCTCGCGACTGATCTGCCCTAGAGACCCTCCGGTTTCTTTCGAAGGGCAGTCCGAGTGCTTGCGGGCAAGTCGCTCGAAGTCCTTCGGGGACTCCAGCAGGTGTCTGATCAGTGCCACCCCTTCCTCTCTGCGCTGATCCCGGCCCGCCACATCATCGGGCGCAACACCCAGCAGAATATGGCGCACTTCGGCCAGCGGCGAGCTGCTGAACTGCTCGGGCTGGGCCTCATAGAAGCGCTGGACTTCTGTCTGGTCCGGCTCGCGGGCCGGGGCCTCATCGGCAAGCAAGTCATCCAGCCACTGTTCGTCCTTGTCCAGTGTCAGCCCCAGAGTTTCTGCCCTCTGACGAAGCAGCTCACTGATCACCAATGAACGGCTGGCTGCTGTGATGGCCTCATCCGGTGATTCAGAGGGGAAATACTGCATTTCCTGATAGATTTCCTCAGTGGTGATGGGCTTGCCGTTAACGTTGATCGCTTGCATGTTGTTAATCCCCTCAGTTGACTCATTGGATGTTTTCAGCGGGCTCTGACCACCTGGTAGTTGCGGGTGACATACCGCACCGGGACGCTCCAGATGTGCACAAGCCGGCTGAAAGGGAACAGGACAAACAGGGTCATGCCCAGGGTAATATGCAGTTTGTAGATCCAGTGGACATCCACCATGGATGCAGCGGCCTGCACCGCATTCAGCGTGACCACAGACTGCGCCCAGGTCATCATCTTGATCATCTCTGCCCCATCCATATGGCCGGCAGACACAAAGATACTCAGCAGTCCCAGAATCAGCTGCGCATACAGCAGAAGCAGGATACCGATATCCATGTTGCTAGAATTGGCGCGTACACGCGGGTTTGTCAGGCGACGGTGAATCAGCATGGTCAGCCCGACAAAACACACCAGACCAAAGATGCCACCCGCCGCCATGGCCAGGCCTTGCTTGAAGCTGGCAGAAACCCCCAGGGCGTGCCAGATTTCAACCGGAGTCAGCAAACCGACAAAGTGACCGGCCAGCACGGCCAGCACACCGATGTGGAACAGGATGCTGCCAATCCGCAGCTGCCGGGATTCGAAAATCTGGCTGGAGGACGTTTTCCAGCTGTACTGATCGCGGTCATAGCGGATCAGACTGCCGATGACGAACACCGCCAGCGCGATGTATGGGTAGACACCGAAAAGCAGGGTATTGAAGTAGCTCATGATTATTCTCCTGACAATCAGATTCCGGCCGACCGGCTAACCCCGTTCTGAGGGGCCCCGGCGTCGATAATGGTTAGTATTTCGTCTTCGCGCTGCTGTGCTCGCGAGGGTTTCATGCGACTGCTTTCGCAGGCGCTGCCGACATCCGAGCCATTGAAAGTGACGGCCTCTTCTTCCCAGATCCGGTCAATCGCCTCGGGTGTGTCATCCCGCTCTTCCTGCCTGACCTCTTCGCGAATCGGCGCCAGGTCATAATCGACCCCACTCAGTTCGAGCAAGACTTCGATCAGCGCGGCATACCCGCTGTCACGCTCCTGCAGTCTCGCAGCCAGGAGGCTGAGGATGTGGGCGACATCCTGCAGCCAGCCCTGAGCCTGCGCGCCCTGGGTCGCAACGAACTCCAGGTAAAGCGGCAGGTAATCCGGTAGCTCCCGGGCATCCAGTTCCAGACTGGCTTCGCGGTAGTGGTTGAGCAGGTCGACCATGGCCTGACCGCGATCGCGTGACTCGCCGTGCACATGCTCGAACAGGTGCAGAGATACCGCCCGGCCGCGCTCAAACAGACCGTCATAATCGCTCTGCCAGTCCAGCAGATCCTGACTGAAGCGCTGTTGAACAAAGCGCAACAGCGCTTCCCGGACGGGGGAACTCAAGCCCTTGCTGTCCTTGACCAGTGTCTGGATATCCGTCTGATGAGCCACCAGCTCCGCGGTCGGATAATCCAGCAAGCGCGCAATCAATTTCAGTATCGGCATAATCAGTCCTCCTTCTGAACCACTGGGATAACCTGTCGTACCGCCGGTTTCTTCGCGCCGAACAGATTGACCGGGTTGTTTCCGTCAGAGCAGCCGTTACCGAAGCTGAAGCCGCAACTGCTTTTCAGATCGTAAGCATTCTCTGCATAGGCCCGGTGCGTAGTCGGTATGACAAAGCGATCCTCATAGTTCGCCAGCGCCATGATCCGGTACATTTCTTCCACACGAGCACGGGTCAGACCAACCTGCTCCAGAACCTCAAGATCTTCTGTCTTGTCAACGTGTCTGGCGCGCATGAAGGCACGCATGGCCAGCATCCGTTCCAGCGCCTGTACCACCGGCTTTTCATCGCCGGCTGTCAGCATGTTTGCGAGATAGCGCAAAGGAATCCGCAGGCTCTTGAGATCCGGAATTTCGCCATTCATGCCGATGTTCCCCTGGGAAGCGGCATTCTGGATCGGGGACAGCGGTGGCACATACCAGACCATCGGCAGCGTGCGGTATTCCGGGTGCAGGGGCAGCGCTACCTTCCAGTCCATTGCCATCTTGTATACCGGGGAATTCACTGCGGATTCCAGCCAGGCCTCGGGAATGCCCTCGGCCCGCGCGGCCTTGCGCACTTCCGGGTCATTCGGGTCGAGGAAGATGTCGAGCTGGGCCTGATACAGATCCTGCTCGTTGGCCGCACTCGCCGCTTCCTCGATCCGGTCTGCATCGTAAAGAAGCACACCGAGGTAGCGGATACGGCCAACGCAGGTTTCAGAACAAATGGTCGGCTGCCCTGCCTCGATTCGGGGGTAACAGAAAATACACTTCTCTGACTTTCCGGATTTCCAGTTGTAGTAGATCTTTTTGTACGGGCAGGCGGAGACACACATCCGCCAGCCACGGCACTTGTCCTGGTCAATCAGTACAATGCCATCTTCTTCCCGCTTGTAGATCGCGCCACTGGGGCAGGATGCCACACAGGCCGGGTTGAGGCAGTGCTCACACAGACGTGGCACATACATGAGAAAGGTCTTTTCGAACTCCCCGTAAATCTCGGCCTGGATATTGTCGAAGTTCTTGTCCTTGCGTCGCTTTTCAAACTCGGTCCCGAGAATTTCTTCCCAGTTGGGCCCCCACTCAATCTTCTCCATGCGCTGTCCACTGATCAACGACCGTGGGCGGGCGGTTGGCTGGTGATTCAGTTCAGGTGCCTTGTGCAGGTGCTCATAGTCGTAGTCAAAAGGCTCATAGTATTCATCGATGGTCGGCAGATCCGGGTTGCCGAAAATGTTTGCCAGTACCCGGTGCCTGCCACCGATCCTGGGCTGCAACTTGCCGCCCTCGGTGCGTTTCCAGCCGCCTTTCCACTTTTCCTGGTTTTCCCATTCCTTGGGATAACCGATGCCCGGCTTACTTTCCACATTATTGAACCAGGCATATTCGACCCCCTCGCGCGAGGTCCAGACGTTCTTGCAGGTAATGGAGCAGGTATGACACCCGATACATTTATCGAGGTTCAGAACCATGCCGATCTGTGCACGTACTTTCATCGCTTTATCCCCTTACTCCGTATCCAGCCAGTCAACGTTTGACATCTTGCGCACCACCACAAACTCATCGCGGTTGCATCCAACCGTGCCGTAATAGTTGAATCCGTAGGCTTGCTGCACATAGCCACCAATCATGTGAGTCGGCTTCATGATCGCCCGCGTCACGGAGTTGTGGATTCCACCCCGGGTTTTGGTCATTTCAGCCCCTGGTGTGTTGATGATCCGCTCCTGCGCGTGGTACATCATGGCCATCCCTTCCGGCACCCTTTGCGAGACCACCGCACGACAGGCGATGGCGCCGTTTACGTTGAACACCTCTATCCAGTCGTTATCCACGATACCGGCAGACCTTGCATCCGATTCACTCATCCAGACAATCGGACCACCGCGTGAGAGCGTCAGCATCAGCAGGTTGTCGGAATAGGTGCTGTGGATACCCCACTTCTGGTGCGGCGTGATCCAGTTCAGCGTAATTTCCTTGTTTCCATTGGGCTTCGCGTTCATGACTTCAGCGGTCGTCTTCAGGTTTACCGGGGGCTTGTAGACACACAGGGTTTCGCCGAAGTCACGCATCCACTCATGGTCCTGATAGAACTGCTGACGCCCCGTGACAGTGCGCCACGGTATTTGCTCATGCACGTTGGTATAACCGGCGTTATAACTGACGTGCTCATCTTCGAGGCCAGACCAGGTCGGTGAGGAAATGATTTTCCGCGGCTGGGCAACGATGTCCCGGAAACGGATCTTTTCTTCTTCCTTGGGTTTCGCCAGGTGGGTGTGGTCCTTACCCGTGATCTTGCCCAGTGCTTCCCAGGCTTTTACCGCGACCTGGCCGTTGGTTTCCGGTGCCAGTGACAGCACACACTCGGCGGCATCGATCGCAGTCTCCATTTTCGGGCGACCACCCCGGGCACTGTCTTCATCCCAGGTCAGGTTCAGCTTTTCCAGGAAGCTCACTTCCTCTTTGGTATCCCAACTGATGCCTTTGCCACCATTGCCCAGCTTCTCCAGCAAGGGTCCAAGAGAAGTGAAGCGGTTGTATGTATTGGGATAATCCCGCTCGACGGTCACAATGTTGGGTGCTGTCTTGCCCGGTATCAGGTCGCACTCACCTTTCCACCATTGCTTGACGCCAAATGGCTGGGCAATTTCTGCCGGGGTATCGTGCTGGATCGGCACCGTGACGACATCCTTTTCAAGCCCCAGATGCCCGCGGGAGGCCGCTGAGAAGGACTTGGCAATGCCTTTGAAAATGTCCCAATCACTGCGTGCTTCCCAGACAGGATCCACCGCCTTGGACAGCGGGTGAATGAAGGGATGCATGTCGGAAGTATTCATGTCGTCCTTTTCGTACCAGGTCGCCGTTGGCAGTACGATGTCGGAGTACAGACAAGTGGTAGACATCCGGAAGTCCAGAGTCACCAGCAAATCCACCTTGCCTTCCGGTGCTTCATCCCGCCAGGTCACATCTTCCGGCTTCTTGGCACCCATCTCGCCGAGATCCTTGCCCAGGAGACCGTTCTTGGTACCCAGCAGATGACGCAACATGTATTCGTGCCCCTTGCCTGAAGAGCCCAGCAGGTTGGAGCGCCAGATGAACATGTTGCGCGGATAGTTCACCGGATTATCCGGGTCTTCACAGGCAAACTTCAGGCTGCCCGCCTTCAGCTGCTGCACGACATAATCCTTCGGGTCCATGCCTGAGGCTTCTGCTTCCCTGGCAACTTCCAGAGGGTTTTTCCCCAGTTGAGGCGCGGAGGGCAACCAGCCCATCCGTTCTGCCCGGGTGTTGTAATCCAGGATCGAGCCGCTCCACTTGGATTTATCTGCCAGCGGAGAAATCACTTCCGTCATTTCCAGCTTTTCATAACGCCACTGGTCGGAGTGGTTGTAGAAGAAAGACGTCCCGTTCATGTGACGCGGCGGGCGCACCCAGTCGAGACCAAAGGCCACTGGCAGCCAGCCGGTCTGCGGACGCAGTTTTTCCTGGCCGACATAGTGCGCCCAGCCGCCCCCGCTCTGGCCGACACAACCACAGAGCATGAGCATATTGATCAGCCCGCGGTAGTTCATGTCCATGTGGTACCAGTGGTTCAGGGCGGCGCCGACAATTACCATGGATCGGCCCTGGGTCTTGTCAGCGTTGCGCGCGAATTCACGTGCGATCCGGACGACCTCGTCCTTGTTCACACCGGTGATTTTTTCCTGCCAGGCTGGGGTGTAGGGAATGTCATCCTCAAAGGATTTCGCGCAGTTGGGGTCATCGAATCCGTTGTCCACCCCGTAGTTGGCGACGGTCAGATCAAACACCGTAGCCACCCGGGCGCGGCTGCCGTCGGCGAGGGTAATCTCACGCACCGGAACCTTGCGGGCCAGAACTTCATCGTGGCCGGTATGTGCAAAGTAGCCCAGGTCATGCTCCTGACCGCCAAAGTAGGGGAACAGGACTTCCACCACCTCGTCATGACGCTCCTTGAGAGACAGCGAGAGCTTAACCTCTTCACCGGTTTTGCCATCCAGAGGCTGGGTATTCCACTTGCCTTGCTCACCCCAGCGATAGCCTGCTGAGCCCGTGGGTGAAACCAGTTCGCCACTGGTTTCATCGAGGGCGATGGTTTTCCACTCCGGGTTGTTGCTCTGTCCCAAATTCTCTACGAGGTCGGAGGCGCGCAGGAAACGGCCCTGGACATACTGCCCGTCCTTCTCATCCAGCATGACCAGCATCGGCATGTCGGTGGTTCGACGCAGGTAGTCCGTAAAGTAGGCACTCGGCTGATCCAGGTGGAATTCCCGGATAATCACATGCGCAAAAGCCATCGCCAGAGCGGAGTCTGTACCCTGTTTGGGCGCCAGCCAGGTATCACCAAACTTGGAAGCTTCCGAGTAATCCGAGGTAATGACGCAGGTTTTGGTCCCCTTGTAGCGTGCTTCGGTGAGGAAGTGCGCATCAGGTGTCCGGGTCTGTGGCACATTGGAACCCCAGACGATGATATAGCTTGAGTTGTACCAGTCGGCTGATTCCGGCACATCGGTCTGCTCTCCCCATATCTGGGGGGAAGCCGGTGGCAGGTCACAGTACCAGTCGTAGAAGCTCAGGCAGTTACCTCCGATCAGGCTGAGGTAGCGGGCACCTGCGGCATAGGAAATCATCGACATCGCAGGAATCGGTGAGAAACCGGTGACCCTGTCCGGACCATATTTCTTGACGGTGTATACATTGGCCGCGCCAATGATTTCGTTGACCTCATCCCAGTCGCTACGGACAAATCCACCCAGGCCCCGACGCTGCTTGTAACTGCGTGCCTTGGCGCTGTCTTCAACAATGCTCTCCCAGGCTTTGACCGGATCCTGGTATTGGGCCTTGGCTTCACGCCACAACTTGATGAGCGACTTTCTGACCTTCGGATACTTCAGACGGTTGGCACTGTATATATACCAGGAGTAACTGGCGCCGCGAGGACAGCCGCGTGGCTCATGATTGGGCAGGTCCGGGCGGGTACGCGGGTAATCTGTCTGCTGCGTTTCCCAGGTTACCAGACCATCCTTGACATAGATCTTCCAACTACAGGAACCGGTGCAGTTCACGCCATGGGTGGAACGAACGATCTTGTCGTGCTGCCAGCGACGGCGATATCCATCTTCCCAGCTGCGATCTTCCTGGGTGGTAGAGCCATGCCCATTAGAGAAGGGCTCCTCCTTGCGTTTGAAGAATTGTAATCTGTCGAGAAAGTGACTCATGTTTGTCTCCCCTGCGGATATGCTTCCCAATCCGGGTAAAACAGCATTCAATGGAACCTGCTGCCTTGTGTCATACTGATTCTAGGAAGGCCGCGCCGGCAGAACTTGATTTGCGTCAATGTGGGCAGAGCGTGCAGATGCTACAGGAAGCCCGGAGTACCTCTTTGGTAGTACCAGAAAAAAATTTTATTTTTATAAATATCAACAATTTGAAAATTTCCACGGACAGATCCCCGGTGCTGAGTGCATCCCGGATTCTTAAGGGGTAGCCACAGGAGAAGTTGGTGCAAAGCATACCTTTCCGACACCGTTTACTGTTTCAGGTTGGCAGCCTGCTGCTGATGATGGCGGCCCTTTCCCTGCTGATCCTGTTCAGCTCCTATATCATCCTCGAGAATACTGACGAAGATGCCCAGGCGATCAACCTCTCCGGTTCGCTGCGCATGCTGAGTTTCCAGTCCCTCGCTCTGCTGCCGCTGGCCCCACAATCGGAGTCACAGCGACAGGCACTGGAAGAAAAACTCAGCCTGATTGATGAACGCCTGAACCATGGCCTGATTCCCCGGGAGGTCGATGCGGCTGCCAGCGAGGAACTGTCACAGCATTACAGCCATGTGCAAGGACTGTGGCGGGAACGCATACAGCCCAGGCTGAACTCAATGGCGCCCGCAGAAGCCTACGCAGGGCTGAAAGCAGAAATCGAGCAGTTCGTACAGGAACTGGACCAGCTCGTCAGCCTTTTCGAGCAACAGGCAGAACGCCATATCTATCAGCTACGACTGGTGCAGGTCATTGCCCTTTTTGCCACGTTAACCCTGGTTGGGCTCAGCTTCCTCTTCCTGAACCGGCGGGTAGAAATTCCACTCAGGCAACTGACAGAAACGGCCGTTGCATTCAGCAACCGGGAGTTTGACAAGCGCGCCGAAACCCGGTCCGGTGATGAACTCGCCTTGCTCGGTAGCACCATGAACAACATGGCCACAACGCTCAGCGAACTGTACCGGGATCTGGAAAGCAAGGTCGCAACCAAGACCCGGGCCCTGAAAGTCAGCGCCGATTCGCTCAATTTCCTGTATCAGTTCTCCGAAGCCTGCCATCGCGACAGGGATGAGCAGCTCGAGATCGGCCCCTGGGTAGATGAACTCTGCCGGATTATCAGCGTGAGCAGCATTGATGTCTGCCTTGCCCAACCCCGGGCCAATCTACCCTATTCTCAGATCCGCACGAGCGACTGCGCGCCCCTGCCGCTGAAGTGTGAGCGGAGAAGTTGTGAAGCGTGCCTGACATCCGCAGAGGGTGTTCAGGATAACCACAAGGCCACCTGCCAGAGGGATGGTGCCGCTGAGGATAGCCTGTTGGAAGATCCCGTCTATGCCACGCAGTACTCCCTGTACATGGGTGGCGACCATTTTGGCGTACTTTCGGTGCGGTACGACCAGAGCGTCGACCTGGAAGACTGGAAGAAGCAATTGGTCAGAAGCTTCTGTGACCAGCTGGCACGCTTGCTGGAAGCCCGCCAACAACGCGACCAGAAAGAACGCCTGGCCCTCTTCCGTGAGCGCAGCGTGATCGCCCGTGAGCTGCATGATTCCATAGCCCAGGCCCTTTCCTACCTGAAAATCCAGGTGACCCGCCAGAAACGTCTGATCAGCCAGAGCCCGATAGATGAGCAAAAGCTCACGGAAATCAATGAAGAACTTCAGTTAGGCCTCTCCACTGCCTACAGCCAGTTGAGAGAATTGCTGACCACGTTTCGTCTGCCGGCTACAGGGGAGGGTTTTGCCGCCGCCCTGCAACAGACGATAGAGCAGCTTCAGGAACAGCACCGGGTATTGCACTTTGAACTGCATAATCACTGCGAACACATTCCTCTGGGACCCGAGGAAGGCATTCACCTGCTGCAACTGATCCGGGAGGCTCTGCAAAACGCCTGTAAGCATAGCCAGGGAACCCGCATCCAGGTACACCTGAACCGACAGGGCGATGAGGTAGAAATCCGTGTATCGGATGATGGCGTCGGGCTTGGCGAAAACCCGGCCAAGATGAATCACTACGGACTGGCCATCATGCAGGAGCGGGCCAGAAACCTGGAAGGAGAGCTGTCTCTTGAAGATACTCCCGGGGGGGGTGCAACCGTGCGGTTCCACTTCCACCCCAGGGAGCTGGTCAACACTCGCGTGTCCCCGGTCAGTAATCAGGGATTATAGAACTCACCATTTTTGCGCAGGTAAACCACCCAGTTCAACACCAGGCAGACCGCGTAGAAAACGGCAAAGCCAATCAGTGCATACTCAGGAGTCGTTGCCTTGATCTGTTCGCCCAGCACTTTTGGAATGTAGAAGGCACCGTATGCGGCTACGGCTGAGGTCCACCCCAGAACCGGACCAGCCTGTTCCTTGGGGAACACCATCGCAATGGTCCTGAAGGTTGAGCCGTTGCCTATGCCGGTCGCCGCGAAAAGCACCAGGAACAACACAAAGAAGGGCACGAAGTAGTCTTCTGGTGTCGCCGAGTTGTAAGCGGCCTTCATGTAGTAGGCTACGGCAAGAGCCGCCAGCACCATGACCACCGAACAGATCTGGGTGACCAGTGCTCCGCCAACCTTATCGGAAATCCAGCCACCCACAGGGCGGATCAGGGCGCCGATAAAAGGGCCCATCCAGGCATACATCAGGGCACTGGGACCGTTGGGGTTGACCGTATCATGTGTCATCACTCCGTCAACCATGACATGGCTGTACCCGAAGATGACCTTGATCGCCAGAGGGAAAGAAGCCGCAAAGCCGATAAAGCTGCCAAAGGTCATGGTGTATATCACACTCATCACCCAGGTATGCCGGTTACCGAAAATCTTGTACTGGCGATTCAGGCTGGTGCGTATCTGCCCGGGAATCGCCTTCAGCAGAAACACAGTGGCCGCAATCACTCCCACCAGAACCAGTTCTTTTGGTACCCCCCAGCCACTGCCATTCGCCGCTTCCGGCAACATGAGCCAAAGACCGGTCATGGAGGTCAGCAAGCCGATGAGCAGCATGAAGGTAATTTTGCTGAACGCACTCAAAGGGCTTCCGATATCCGG
>JAUIAZ010000037.1 GCA_030427465.1 Gammaproteobacteria bacterium
TTCCGACAGCCCGCTTTGGGGCGCCTTGCCGCTGCGCTATAGCAACGGATCACCGACCAACTATCCGGTATCGAGCAGTACCTCGGCAGACTGGTCGCGCTGGGATAACGAACAACAGGATGCCTTTTTGGAATTGCAGCAACTATTGAAAGGAGGCTGGACACTGACAGGGCGCCTGACGCGCAGTGAAAGTGAGTCTGACAGCGCGCTGTTTTATGTCTACGGTGTGCCCGATCAGGCCACAGGTACCGGGCTTTTTGCCTATCCCAGTTACTATGAGCAGGACGTAAGCCAGACCATCGTCGATCTGCGGGCTAGTGGCCCCTTTCAGCTTGGCGGAAGAACGCATGACCTTCTGGTTGGCGCGCAGTGGTACCGGTCTGACATTGAGGAAGTCTCATTGTATGGGCAAGGCATAGGTACCCCTTTGACGGAGGAAGAGGTATTGCAGGGCACCTTCCCCGAGCCCTCTTTCGATGCCGCTAGGGATGGCAGCGATTTCGAGCAGGAACAGACCAGCTTTTACACAGCGGCGAGATTCAGTTTGTCCGACCCGCTTTCATTGCTGGCGGGGTTCCGGGTCAGTCGGGTCAATATTGACGGGACTGGTTACGGCATCAGCCGTGATGTGGATATCCGCAATGAAGTGGTGCCCTATGCCGGACTGATGGTCTCGGTCAATGAAGAGCTCGTACTGTACACCAGCTACACCGCCATCTTTGAGCCACAGGAAGAAGTGGATGTGAACCGTGACGGACTGGATCCGGTGGATGGGGTGAGTTATGAAGCTGGGGTCAAGACCCTGCTCAATGACGGGCGGGCTGAAGCCACTTTTGCCGTTTTCCGGAGTGAACAGGATAATGTTGCTGAGCTGGCTGGTACCTTTGGCGATGGAACCAACTATTACCGAGGCGTTGAAGGTCTGACCAGTAACGGCTTCGAGCTGGAATACGTGGGCGAAATCCTGAGTGGCTGGAAACTCTCGTCAGGGTATACCTATGTGGACCTGGAAAACTCGGATGGAGAGGCGGCCAGAACTTTCATTCCGCGCCACTTCGCCAAGGTAGCGACCACCTATCAGCTTCCGACCGTACCGATGGTCGTCGGAACCATCATCCGCTGGCAGGATGAGGTAGAGACAGATGCCGCGAAACAGGTCAGTGTCACGCTGGTCGATATCATGGCCCGGTATGATGTGTCCGATAACTGGTCGGCCCAGTTCAACGTCACCAATCTGACTGACAAGAAGTACCTGAACAGCCTCTATTGGGATCAGGGTTTTTATGGGGAACCGCGCTCAGCGTCTGTCAGCATCAACTGGTCCTTGTAGCAGAATGGGTTCTGCATGATATGAAGTCCGCCCAATAAAAAATAATAATAATAAGCGTTATCATTATTGATAACGTGGGCAAGTATCTGTATTCTGTTCTCAGGTTTCCGGTCTCCCCCCGTGGAACCTATCGAAGTGGCCCAGGGATTCCCGCGACTGGAGGGCGTGTTCCCTGGGCCACTTCACTTTATCAAGACATTGCTGTGTCATCGATCAAATGCCTGTCAGACCCGCTCGCGTGTTGTTTCCTGGCTGTTCTCCAGAACGATGCGAGACCATTTTACGCGCTCTTTCCCCGGCAGGATGCTGGGTTGATTCTGAGCCTTGAAAACGCACTGAAAACCCTGTTTCAGAAACTGCTCAACTGTGTGCTCAGAGCAGCAATGACATCATACCGTCGTCTATCCACATCAGCGCAGCACTTGCTCTGAGTGAAGCCCTGCAGCCCGGATCTTCCATCATGCCCGGGAAAACAGGCGGGTACTCGAGGTGGCAATGGAGAACACGGAACTGAGCCGCGAGGAACTGGAGAGACCGCTGGATCCGGCCAGGTTGACACGGGGCGGGCTTTAATTCTGGAGTCCATTGGCCCGGAAGATCAGGCCTTTGTCTGATCCAGAAACCTCAACCATTGACCAGCACGCTGGCGGGTCTGTTTATCAGAATTTGACTCTGCGTGAGTCAGGCTGAGGAACCCGTCTCTGGCTTTGTCTGATTCACCCAAGTGATATCTTACGGTGGCCAGCAGCAGATCCTGACGTGCCGACCAGGATCCGGAATGACTGCGTTTCTGCTCAAGCAGACTGCGTTCAGCGTCGGCCCAGAGTCCGTTCTTTATCTGAATTTCGGTTTTATAGGCAGACCAGCGGCCCTGGGGTTCAAGCCGGTGTAACTTGTCGAGAACGTTGATTGCCTGATCCGTTTCCCGGGATTGTTGCAGGAACTGGAACTGCCAGCGCAGATTCTGCAGGTCTTCCGGTAATCTGCCCGCTTCCATGGCCTGCTTCAGGGTTTCGGCTGCGTAGTAGGGTAAGCCCTGTTCGGCATAAAGCCAGACCAGCCGTTTTTCATCCTGCTGCTCCACCAGAAAGCCCTGGCTGCGACCGAGTCTATGCGCAGCCAGGGCCGATTCCACGCGGCCATGCTGGCGGTGCAGTTCAACCAGATAGCGCCAGGAGGACGGATTGTCAGGATGGGCCGATATCAGGGCTTCCTGCGCGGCAATCGCTTCCCGCCATTTTTCGAGGGCGACCCAGGCCGATACTTCCATCTGATACCAGGAAACGGGCGCCGTCTTTTTGCGGGCATTTCTGGCGGCGCGGATCGGCCCAATCACCTGGGCCCAGTCTTCAGTCATGGCATAGGCCTGCGCAATCATGACAAAGACATCCGCCGGTACCTCTGTGCTTTTGTCGCCTGACCAGGCCTCCAGGCTCTGGCGACAGTTCACCCACTGCGCCTCATGGCACTGAAGTTGTCCGATGTTATAGAGCAGCCGCTTGCCTTCTTCAGATTCTTTGCCGCTGATTTCGTAAGCCTTCTCAAAGTAGGTAAGTGCCGCCGGGTAGTGATCCCGCTGAATGGCAACCTGCCCGAGACTCAGGGCTACCAGATACTGTGCTTTGGAGGACAGTGCGTTGCCCTGTTCCTCTCCCCACAGTTTGTTCAGGCTATCCTCTGCCTCCTGCCAGGACGCTTTTTCCATGAGTGTCCGGATTTGCTGCAGTTGGCGAGCTTCAGCGGGCCGCAGTTTGTTTTCAGCCGCTGCTGACAGGGACGGGAGCAGGCAACCTGTCACAATGGCCAGGTAAAAACCCATCGTCAGAGAAAACCGTGTGTTCATGATTCAGGTTCCTTTCATCAGCTGTTGAGCTTGAAATCGACTTTCTGTCTGGCCCGGTATTTCCGGGCTTCACCTTCAATGAGTAAGGGTTCAAAACGCCAGCGGCGCAGGCTGCGCAGAACGGCAGAGTCAAAAACCTGAGGCGGGCTCGATTCCACGATTTTCAGGGAATCCTGAAGCACAAACCCTTCCCGGGATACGATAAACTCCACGACGACAAAGCCCTCTAGCCGCCTGCGAAGTGCCTTGGAAGGGTAGTTTGGCGGGCTGCGCTGCAACACGGTGGGGTTGCCGTTTACCGGCATGTCGAGTGAAAAATCGTCGCTCAGATTCAGGCCATCGAGTGCGTTTAATGAAGGGTCGAGGTCGAGCCGTAGCTCAGGGTTAAGATTGTTTTCAGAAGCCGGAGGTATCCAGAGGTTGGCCTGGGCACCCCTCAGGCTATCGAGGTCGGGAGACGGCATGGGCGGGGTTGCCGGTGGCGTGTTTTCTTCCGGGAGTTGCTGGCGCTTCTGCGGTGCCTGCTCGCGCGCAAGCGGCATGGCAATGTCCAGCAGGTCGACGATGGGCTGCTTTTCCACTCTTGTGGGGCTCTGGGTCATCCAGGCCAGACACAGAAAAATGAACAGAGTCAGAAAAAGGGCTGGTACGGAGGCACTGGCCCAACGCAATAAAAATCCGTTCACAAGGCGGCCTCGGCGGTTGCTACAACATAGGGAACCTCTGCCAGACGGATCTGATCCAGCAATTGAACCAGAGCACCAGTCCTTGCCTGCACATCTGCCTGTACCACCACTCGCAGATCTGGCTGCTGGCTTTTGAGCTGCTCCAACTCCGGGCGAATCATACGCAAATCAGTGGAGCGCTGATCCAGCCAGATCTCATTCTCTGCCGACAGCGCCAGCAAGACCGGGCTTTGTGCCTGTTGCTCCGCTGTCACAGCAACTGGTCGCTCAACTTCTATACCCGCTTCGCGGACAAAAGAACTGGTGACAATGAAGAAGATCAGAAGGATGAAAACCACGTCCAGCATGGGCGTCAGGTTAACGGCTTCTTCTTCCGTGATTTCAGCGATACGTGCCCTTCGCATTGAAGTTCTCCAGCTTGAGACTCATGAAATGTTGCAACTCTTTCTGGCGGTACTGCTCGAGCGGGTGCAGCAAGAGCAGTGTGATCAGAGCCAGGCTCATGCCAGTCAGAGTGGGGTAGACCGTTTTGGCAACGCCGGACGCCATCAGCTTGATGTTTCCGCTGGACTGCACGGCCAGGGTGTCAAACAGGTCGATCATGCCGCTGACGGTACCCAGTAGCCCCAATAGTGGGCAGAGCCCGATCAGGCACTTGATCAGGGGAAAATGTGCCTGCAGATCGAGTTCAGCGTCGCCGATCAGGCTGAGCTTCCGGTAGGGGTGCTTTAACCCCGATAGCTTGCGGTGGATCCGGTGCCGGTTCCTCCTGTAAACCAGCCCAAGATAAAGCGCCCGCTCTGTGAGCAGCAGTACCAGCATCAGGCCGAGCGCCATCAGCGCCAGCAACACCACGCCACCCTCTTCGAAAAAGCGCAGGAACGTCTGCTGTAAGGCAAACAGGCGCTCGGGAACTTCAGGCATGGCTGGGCGTACCCTTCACTCTGGCGGCGGAAAGACTCTGCCTTTTCGAAAGACTGACCTGGTCCAGGGTCGCCTGGCGAATCAGCATGGCTTCCAGGGCCTTTTCCTGAATGAGAAGTAACAGCCTCCGGCTTCTGGTGCTCAGGATGTTGTGACCGAAGAGTAAGGGAATGGCTGCCAGCAGGCCTAGCACCGTGGTGACCAGTGCCTGGGATATGCCTCCGGCCATGACCTGCGGATCACCTGTACCAAACAGTGTGATGCTCTGGAACGTGGCGATCATGCCCACGACGGTTCCCAGTAGTCCGAGAAGCGGAGCAACAGCAGCCAGTAGCTTGATAAAGGTCTGACCTTTCTCCAGCTGCGGCTGAGTCCGTAGCAGGGCCTCGTCGAGACGAAGTTCCCACGTGGCATCTGTTTGCATTCCGCTGCCCAGCGATTCCGTCTTTGTGGCCGGGGCGTTGCGTACATGCAGAAGCAGTTCACCCAACACGTTGTCACTCCTCGGACTGTCAATGGACTTCAACTGGTCGCGAACGCCTTTCTCGGTTTTCAGAAGACGGAATAACAAAACCACCGCCATGAGAATGCCCAGGCAAGCAAGGGTGACGATTACATAAGCGACACTGCCGCCCTGATGCAGGCGATCCATGAGTGAGGGATATCTGCCTAGCAAGGCCAGCGTTCCACCCTGCAGGGGATCGATGTTGACAGAGGTTTCCGTGCCATTCAGGAACCCACGGGCCTGCGCTCTGATCCGCTCTGCGGGTTGCGGGGTGAACCTTTGTAAGGACTGGCTTTCTGAGTCCCAGCGGAGGTAGTCTCCTGCTTCGTCGATGACGTTGAACAGGCCCAGGCGGGTAACATTGACGGGCCTGATGTTGCCACTGTGGTCAGCAATCTCCGCTTTGAAGATGCTCTGAGCACCGCTGGCTTTCAGCGCCGTGAGCAGCGTCCGGGCATGCAACTGCAGTTCATCCAGAGAGGGCACATGCTTATTGGCGCCTACCGCCAGGTTGCCTGCCATACCCGGGAATTCCGCCGAGAGCAGGCTTTCCTCGATCATGGGGCGCAGATTACTGCCGGCTTCGCGCAAGACACCGGTTATTTCCCCAAGATGTCCGCTGCGCTGTTTCAAACGTTCTTCCAGGGCGGCAATCTGTTGTTCCTGTTTCTCAAACTGCTGCTTAAGGGCCGTTCTTTCGGCTTCGGCTTCCTGGAGACGGGTCTGGCTCAGTTCCCAGGCTTGCCTTCGCTCTTCTGCAGAGGCCCGCATCATGGCTTCCCGGCGGGCATCGGTGTTGCGGGTCTCCTGACTGATGACGACTGCGCTGTCAAGAAAATCACTGTCGGTGCTCGCGGTGGCGGGTGACCCGCTGATCAGCGCAAGGCCAAGCAGAAGGAAAGGGATGCTGCGCCTCGGGGCTGGGCTGACACCTGATGCTTTCCGGCGTGATCCGATCCGCCGTTGAGTGCTCGCCTGCATTATTGTGTACCTCCCGCATTGCTGGGTTCAGAGCCGGTTCCGGGCAAAGGCAGGGGCAGGTAAAGCAGACCCGGCAAGGCCTCCGACCGGGCCATTTGAATGGCTTCGGTGAGTGCCGGATTGTGGACGGAGTCCAGGAGTTCCCAGCTGCGGGATTGAGGTTGCCACATTGCGCTGTACTGACCATCAAGCGTCTGGTAGTAGTACCCGAGCCGGCCCAGGCGAACGAACTGAACCTGCTTGCCGGCGTGGGGAGCAGCGGGATGGTTCAGGACAGCGGTACGCGTTTCCAGGTTCCTGGCATACTCAAGCTCGACCTGATAGGCCTGAAGTACCTGCCGGTACTTTTCCGCCACACTGACATCCGCTTTGGTCAAGGTGGTTTCCAGGCGCGCCAGGCGTTCTTCTCTCTCCAGAGACAGAAAGGGCTGATCTTGCCCGACAAAAGAACGCAGATCGCTGAGCATGTCATTCAGAAGGGGCAGCATGCCGCGTTCAATATCGTCAATGGCACCGATTGATCGTTCCAGCTCCGAAATACTCTTCGACTGATCTTGAAGCAGTACTTTCAGTTGCCTGTTATAAGCGCTTGTCAATTTAAGCTGGCGTTCATTTTCCAGGGTCTCTTCAAGCTGACGCTGCGCCTGCTCGTCTAACTGGTCAATCCTGCTCTGCGAAGTGCGCGAGGCTTTCTGACCGGCTTCAGCCATGTCGCGGGCTTCTGATAGCGGATTGGATGCCCAAGCCCACTGCACAGAAAGTAGTGCCGTGAGGGCAAGGCATAAAGACCTTCCGTGGAAGGCGGGGGAGCGGGGAGATGTCACAGCAGAATCCCTTATAAGTGATAATCGTTATCTTTTAACTGTTCTGCGCATTGTAGCGATGAGTCTATAAAGGTCAAGAATAATCATAGTGATTATCAGTTACATGATTGTGGCTCAGTCAGAGCAGCCATTGCCTGCCCTGGGGCAATCCAACAGATCTTGCCTATACTTTCGGAATGATTCCTGGGAGGTAGTTATGCTGAGAAGTCTTCACAATCTGAGGGTGTCCACACGCCTGAACGCCCTGATTGCCCTGGCCGCAACCGGGCTGATGGTACTGGTGCTGGTGGCAGCCAACAGCCATTTGGGTTCGCTCAAACAGGCCCGTCAGGCTGAGCTGAAGCACCTGGTGGAAAACGCCTTCGGGATTATCGAGCATTTCCATGCCCGTGAAACTTCGGGAGAACTGAGTCGTGACGCGGCACAGGCTGCGGCACTGCAGCAGCTGTCTGAGCTGCGCTATGATGAAAGCAACTACTTCTGGGTGAATGATTCCCACCCACGGGTCATCATGCATCCTGTCAAGCCCGCCCTTGATGGCAAGGATGTCAGTAACGTAAAAGACCCGGATGGCAAGGCTCTGTTTGTTGCCTTCGCCGATGTCGTCCGGAAAGAGGGTGCGGGTTACGTCAATTATCTCTGGCCCAAACCCGGGTTCGACACCCCGGTTGAAAAGTTTTCTTATGTGAAAGGCTTCTCCCCCTGGGACTGGATTCTGGGCACAGGGGCTTACGTAGACGATATTGATGCCCTGTTCTGGATTGAGCTACGTGAATCGCTGACTATCTTCGGTATTCTGGTACTGATTCTGCTCGTATGTTCCGTGACCATTGCGCGCAGTGTCACCGGGCCGCTGGGTAAACTGGAAAAAGCGGTGCGGGGTGTCGTAGAGAGTGGTCGCCTGGATACCGATCTTGATGATACGAAAAGCAATGGCCAGTCACAGAGTGAAGTCGCCCGTCTGAGTCATGCTACGCAGAGCCTGCTGGAAAACTGGCGAACTTTTATTCAAGAAGCAAACCAGAGTGTGGGCGCCATGGCCGAAGGTCGTTTCGACCAGTCTATCGGGCTCGACTGTAAAGGGGATCTGAAAACCCTCAAGGACCGTATTGGGCAGACCATCCTCCGCAGTCGCGAGGTCATGGAGAAGATCTCCACAGCTTCGAAAAATCTGGCGAACGGTCATTTCGAGCAGGAAATCATTTCCGACAGTGAGCAGGGTGTTTTCCGCGAGACCCTCGAAGACATTAACGCCGCTATCTCAACCCTGTCTGCGGTGGTCCACGACGTTCAGGCGGTCATGACAGGAATCCGCTCAGGCAAGCTGGACAGTCGCATATCGCGTCCGTTCCCGGGTGAGCTGGAAGCGATACATCAAGCCATCAATGAATCGGGGGCTGCGCTCGAGGATATCGTCGGGGAGCTGGGGCGAGGCTTTGAACACCTCAGTGAAGGCCAGCTGCGTCTGGAGCAGTCGCGCAGTTATGACGGGGAGTTTTCCCGCTTGCAGGCGTCGATGATAAATACCTCACGGGTGCTGGCGGACATTGCCGGCGGTGTAAACCAGGAGGCGGATCAGCTTTCCGGCAGCAGCCGCGAAGTGGCTCAGGCGGTCAAAGATCTGTCTAACCGGACACAGACCCAGACCAACCTGATAGAAACCATGAATCAGGCACTCAAGAGCCTGGAAGCGGAGACCTGCAAAACGGCGGATCTGGCGAACAGTTCGCGTGATCAGGCTGCGGAATCCACACGTGAAGCAGCAGAGAGTTCCGGTGTGTCGAAAATGACCGTGGAAGCCATGGATTCGATCCAGAAAGCGAGCACGGAAATCAGTACGATTATCGGGGTTATTGATGAAATCGCCTTCCAGACCAACCTGTTGGCGCTGAATGCATCGGTCGAGGCCGCACGAGCAGGTGAACAGGGGCGTGGTTTCGCCGTGGTGGCCAGTGAGGTCCGCAATCTGGCACAACGTTCAGCCGAGGCTGCCAGAGACATCGGGAATTTGATTCGCGGGTCGGACAACCGCGTTCGTGAGGGCTCCAGACACGTCGCTGAAATGGCAGAGCGTTTTGCGAAGATCGGTGAGTCCATTCAAGGGGTGAGTGATGGCATCGTCGCTGTTGCACAATCAGCGGATGTTCAGCAGGAGCAGATACAGGCCATCAGTGCACGCCTGAATCAGCTCAATGATCTTACGGCTCAGAATGCGGCGATGGCAGAGGAAACGGAAGCGTCTGCAGCCTCACTGGATGACATGTCAGAGTCTTTACGGAACAGGATGAGGTTTTTCAAGACCTGAGCAGGGCCCGCAACGCGATGCCCTGCTCGGGGGAGGCCCCGGGTGGGGGCCTTGCCTTACGGTGCGCTATGCACCAACACTAATGACTCGCTGTGGATCAGAAGATCATCTGGGATTGTTTATGAATCCCGGAAACACCAACATAGCCGTCCCAATTGTCCGACCGGCCCTCTCGCCAACCGTTTAACCATTCCTGTCGCATGGGAGCTTGCCGGATAGGACAGTTGTCTTTTGATCGGCCACTGACGCCTGCCTGGTATCCTTTCATGAAAGCTCTATCAGCCATGTTGCGCTTTTGTCTTCTCATAGGTATTGAACCTCTTTCATCAACTAAACACAGAGTGGGAAACGAAAAGGGTTTTGCGAGTGAGTGCTTGCCTCCATTTTTTTTCAGAGCGACAATTTTTAGTTAAACGAAAAGCGAGCGATCTGTACATGATTAATTTTGAATAAAGGCAGAATTTTTTAGGCCCTCTGGTAATTTCAATCGAGTAAGCTATTGAATACTGGTAAGGTGGTCCTGTCCCCAGATTAAATAAATTTGTAACCAAAGTGACATTGTTCACAGGAATGTTCACAGGAATAGATGCGTGGATACCTACCCTTTACTGATTACTGGCCCCAAGGGGCTGGAAGAATTACTGGCTGACGAAATCCGGCAACTGGGATTAACCGTTGAACGGGCGACGCCACGCGGAGTCTTTGCTAACGCGGATAGTGAGGGGGTAAACCGGATTCGGCTGTGGTCGCGCCTTGCCAACCGCATTTACTATATTCTGGCGAAAGTGCACCAGGCTGATCGCGAGACTCTCTATGAGGCGGCAGCTGCTATAAACTGGCGTGATCTGCTGGTCAGGGGGGGCGCCATAGACATTCAGGGACAAGGTAATTATGCCAGCCTCAAGCACAGCGGTTTCAGTGCCCAGGTCGTTAAAGACGCCATCTTTGATGAGCTGCGCAAAGTTTCGTTGCCGACGCCGGAACTTGAGCCCCTGGCAGCCGTTCATCGCATCCAGGTGTCGGTGGGACGGGATACCTACCTGTTGCTTAATCTGGTGCATGAAAGTCTGCACCGGCGAGGTTATCGCCTCGAAGGCGGCGCTGCTCCCCTGAAAGAAAACCTGGCCGCTGCCATGCTGATGCGATCCCGCTGGCCGGAGCACTATGACACCCTGCTGGATCCGCTCTGTGGTTCCGGCACCTTCTGCATTGAAGCGGCACTGATGGCTACCGATACCGCACCCGGCTTGCTGGGCAGCTTCGATACGGATATCGACCCACTGATCGCCGATGAGGCGGTTCAGAACACATTGAGAGAGGAAGCGCTGCAGCGCAGGCGCGAAGGGGAGAAGCATTTTCGCAAACGAATCCAGGGCAGCGACCAGAGTCCGGCCATTCTCAAAACAGCCGAAGAAAATGCCCGGCGAGCCGGGGTCAGCCACCTGGTTCACTTCCAGGTTGAAGATGCGACCCGGGTCCTGCCGCCTGGTGAACCGGGTCGGGGACTGATCCTGACCAACCCTCCCTATGGCGAACGTCTGTCTTCTGATCGTGGCCTGTCGCTGTTCTTTTCAGCACTGGGTGAGCATTGGAAGAAGCACTTTGAGGGCTGGAACATTGCTATCCTGACGGCTTCTGACGAAACCTCAAAAGTGCTGGGGCTGGCTCCCGGTAAGCGGAACAAATTCTATAACGGTGCATTGGCTGTGACTCTGGAGCACAGCCACGTGCGCGCAGCGGAGGACCGCAAGAACGCTGTATCCCGGGGTCTTGAAGGGCGTGAGGCAAGCGACAGCGCACAGATGCTGGCCAATCGTCTGCGTAAGAACGCACGCCGCCTGAAACCCTGGGTTAATCGTGAAGGGCTAGAGGCCTGGCGCCTGTACGATGCGGATATTCCCGAGTATGCCGTTGCGGTGGATATTTACGGTGACAAGGTTCTGGTTCAGGAGTATGCAGCTCCTTCCAGTATTGACCCGGAGACGGCGAGAAGCCGATGGCTGGATTGCATTCTCACAGTCCGTGATGAACTGAAAGTCGGCGAAGACCAGTTGTTCCTGAAGCAGCGCAAACCCCAGAAAGGCAAGAGTCAGTATCAGCGTCTGCAGAAGCAGGGGAATGAGTTCGAAATCCGGGAGTATGATGCCCGTTTGCTGGTAAACCTGAGCGACTATCTGGATACCGGGCTGTTTCTCGACCATCGCCCACTGCGTCGACGGATACACCAGGAAGTCTCGGGAAAGCGTTTTCTCAACCTGTTCTGCTACACCGCCAGTGTGACCGTGCACGCCGGCCTGGGTGGGGCCAGCAGCAGTGTCAGTGTGGACATGTCCCAGACCTATCTCGATTGGGCTGAACGAAATTTCAAACTGAACGGGCTGACGCCGTTCAGGCACAAGCTGGAGCGGGCGAATGTCATGGATTGGCTCAGTGTGGACCAGCGGCAGTTCGATCTGATCTTTATTGACCCTCCCACCTTTTCAAACAGCAAGCGTATGGACGGCGTCTTTGACGTGCAGCGGGATCAAGTGGCTCTGATTGAAGGTGCGATGAAGCGCCTTGCACCCGGCGGTACACTGTATTTCTCTAACAATTTCCGGCGTTTCAAATTGGCCGGGGAAATTGCCAGCCAGTTTCAGGTGGAGGACATTACCCGGGAATCACTGCCACCAGATTTTGGTCGCGGCAGCCCGGCTCATCGCTGCTGGGTCATCCGGTCACGCCAGAAGGCGTGATCAGAAGGCGTAGGAAACGCCCATGTTCCACTGCTGGGTATCAATATCGGTCGCAGTATCGGTGTGCAGCCGGCCATAGTCCATGTAGGCCCGGAAGTTCTCAATGATGCGAACATGTGCACCGAGCACATAGCTGACGCCGAAACTGCTGTCGATCAGTGTGTCCGGGATGTCTGGAAAAGCCTGCGTACTGCGATCTTTCACTTCGCCATCAAAATGGGTAATGCCGACCAGCCCATATACTGCCAGATAGTCCGTTGCCGGATACTCGCCGCCAAAATAACCGGAGTAGTATTTATTGACTGAAACCGTCATCTCGTCGACTCGTACCACATCTCCGTTACGATCCACGCGAGCCACGCTGACTTTCTCGTCATCCAGCCCGTAGCCCACCCGAATTTCTGCGCGTACATATTCCGTAATGTAGGTGCCCAGAATGAAATGTGTGCCGCTGGTCCAGTTGTCTCTGGGGTCGTCGGGCAGGTTCTTGAATTCGAAGCGTGTATAGCCGATGCCGAAATAGGCGTCCCGAATATCCTCTTCCTCCTGTGCCAGTGCTGACTGACTGTTCAGGGTGGCAAGGAAAAACATAGATAGGCTCAGAAAAAACTGGCTCAGACGAAACACGGGACCTCCGTTTCCTGCGACTGCTCAAACCGCCATTCTGACCCAGAAGGCTGGGCGGGTCACGGAAAAAAGTCACAGTTTGTCTGTACACTCAGCGGATTTCGGCGCAGTGGCATTGCGGAGATGATCAGGCTTCTGAAAGTTGGCCGGTGACACAAAGAAAGAACGGTTGCTGTCTTGATGGCGAACGCTGGCAACACCTGAAAGGCATCTCGTTGGACGCCAGGCGCCAGCGCAAGCCTGAGGTCTGCAACCGGGCCAGTAGCAGACATCTTTTTTGATCGAAATCGACTAGACTTTTGGCTGGAAAGATCCGGAAGCTGACACTGCGCTAACCAAGCGCTGCCGGTCGTAGCAGACCTGAAGAACAGGTTTCAAATTGTTCAATCCACTGAGCTACGTGATATTATCCCTTTGATAGAATTGACGATGTGATTTAGGTATGAGTATCAAGCAAGTTCTTGAAGATGCTAAAAACTTGACCAGTTCTGAGAAAGCGATGCTGGCTCACTGTTTAATTTCCTCCCTGGATGGCGTGCAGGATGAGGGAGTTGAAGAAGCTTGGGGGCAGTTGGCTGAAAAGCGTTTTTCTGAGTTGGCGAGTGGTCAGGTCAAAGGCCTTTCCTGGGATGAAATCAAGAAAGATATAAAGGGACAATAATTGAACAACCTCATATTTCACCCGGATGTGAAAGAGGAGATAAAGTTTTCTTACTCATGGTATCAAGAGCAAGCCGAGGGTTTGGGTGAGGATTATTTGTCAGAGTTGGAAGCTTCATATCAGATCATTGCTGAATACCCGGAAACCTGGCCAAGCTTTCAGAAAGGATTCAAAAGATATTTGTTGCCAAAATTTCCCTTCTCCGTGATCTATAAAGTTCATTTATCCGAAATCTATGTTGTTGCTGTGATGCACAACAAGCGAAAGCCTGGTTACTGGCACTCGCGCACTTAAAGCATATTAGCTCTTCATGTGCAGTACATATTGACAGGTTCTCACAATGAGCCACCGACGGTCTACTGAGACCTACGGTGACTGTAAAGCCGCGCACAGCAGACAATTTCTGGCCGGTCAGCCGCAGTTGGTGGCATTGGTAGCCGAAAAAACATGATCAACATATTGTACATGTAGGGCGGTTAGAGTAGACTTGTCTTGTTAATTGTACAGGTGGTTTGTCATGAGAGTTGTATCTTTTACAGAAGCACGAAATGGGCTAAAAGCGGTGTTAGATGGTGTCGTCAATGACGCCTGCGCAACGGTGATAACACGAAGAGACTCTGAGGATGCTGTTGTTATGTCACTAGATTATTACAACAGCTTGATGGAAACAGTTCACCTCTTGAAGTCGCCTGCTAATGCGGAGCATTTAGCGCGGTCTATCGAGCAATTCAAAGCGGGCAAGGGTGTGGAGCGAGACTTGATTGATGAGTAATCGGCTTCTTACTTGGACCGATGAGGCGTGGGCCGATTACCTTTACTCGCAAGGTCAAGATAAAAAGACACTCAAGCGCATAAACAAACTGATAACTGACACGAAGCGAGCCCCATTCGAAGGGATTGGTAAACCTGAGCCACTCAAAGAGAACTTGTCTGGATTTTGGTCTCGGCGGATAGATGAAACCAACCGTTTGGTTTATGCAGTGGATGACAAAGCTCTGACAATTATTTCATGTCGTTATCACTATTAGCTGTTTCGTTTGAGCATTGCCACTAATAAGTAACTATGACTGCTATTCACAATTAGCCGGCAACTTTAAAAATCATATCCGCCATGCCTGCTCTGTCTATAGGCTTGCCATTTCTGACCCGTTTGACTTTTTGGTATAACTCTGGTTATACTTCGGGTTATGAAAACTGCAATCTCAGTACCCGATCAAATCTTCAATGCCGCTGAAAACCTGGCTGAAAGGCTGGGGATTAGTCGGAGTGAGCTCTATGCAAAAGCCATGGCAGAGTATTTGGATAGCCATATTTCTGTTGGCGTCACGGAGAAACTCAATGCAGTCTACGATACCGAGTCTTCGGCACTATCAGAAGATCACATCGCGCTTCAATTTAATTCTGTTGATGAGGAGAGCTGGTGAAGAAAGGGGAAATCTGGTGGGCTTCTCTTCCTGAGCCAAGGGGTAGTGAACCGGGATTTAGACGACCAGTACTAATCATCTCATCAAATGCATTTAACTCCAGTCGAATTTCTACAGTCCTGGTTGCGGTTATTACCAAAAATATTAATCTGGCGTCTGCGCCTGGGAACGTACTTATCAAGAAAAAGGTGTCCAAACTCAATTTGGACTCAGTGGTAAACGTCAGTCAAATTCTTACAATTGACAAAGGCTTCTTGACTGAGAAGGTTTCTACTCTGAAGAGTGAAACAATGGGCAAGGTCAATGAAGGGCTCAGGCTCGTTCTGGATTTGGGTGTTTGATAGACCAATTAATTGCTTCTGCTCCATATCTGCTTCTCACAATGAGCCCGAATCGGCCGCATTTGGAGCCCATGGGCTACACTGATCTGGAAGCGGACGTTGTGGCATTAATTTTAGTTTTTCCAAACGCGTGTAGATAGTTTACTCCCATCATGGCGCATTTTAGGATGGTAAATTCGCATGAGCCGTCGAACTCTAGCGATTACCATATTAGTGATACTTGGCGTCTTATATGGGGGAATTACCAGTATACGGGCAGGCAGCAAAGATCAGGAAACTTCGCCCGTAACCCTTACCCGTTTGCTACCGGAGACAACTGCAATCTTTGCGGCGGCCCTTTTTGCAGCCAGACGGCGGTCAATGATGTTCTTCAAAGCGATCAGCAAACCCATGCCGATAAAGGCGCCGGGTGGGAGAACCGCAAATAGGAAGTCAACGTAGCCCTCGCCAAAAACAGAGATTTCCCAGTCGGCAGCCATGGGCCCGAACAGCAGGTCCATGCCACTGAAAATTGTTCCCTGACCGATGATTTCGCGGATGGCACCCAGCAGGACCAGTACCAGGGCGAAGCCCAGGCCCATCATGAACCCATCGAGAGCAGAGGGCAGCACCGGGTTTTTGCTGGCAAAGGCATCTGCGCGGCCCAGAATCGCACAGTTGGTGACAATCAGCGGGATGAAGATGCCGAGAATTTCGTAGAGTTCGTAGGTGTAGGCCTGCATCAGCAGTTCAGCACAGGTTACCAGCGAGGCAATGATCATGACGAAGGCGGGCAGGCGAACCGTTTGAGGAACGTAGTTGCGGATCAGTGATACGGCAATATTGGACCCCATCAGCACCAGCAGGGTGGCCAATCCGAGGCCGAGTGCGTTGACGACCGTCGCGGTGACGGCCAGTAGCGGGCAGAGTCCCAGCAATTGCACGAGCGCCGGGTTGTTACCCCACAAACCGTCTTTGGTAATACTGCCGTACGATGGGCTCATGGTGTTTCTCCATTGGCTGCTTCAGGGGCACCGAGCAGGGCTGCCTGGTTCGCGGCGTAATATTTCAAGGCACCCTTGAGTGAGCCGACAACTGCCCTCGGAGTGACCGTCGCACCCGTTAACTGGTCAAAGGCTCCACCATCCTTGCGCACGGCCCAGTTCTCCGCAAGGGGATCCTGCAGAGAGCGACCAGCGAACTGGTCTACCCAGTCGGATTTCCGCCTTTCTATCTTGTCGCCCAACCCAGGTGTTTCCTTGTGGCGGACAACACGTACGCCAAGCACCCGACCTTGTCGATCAATACTCAGGATGCCGTCGATCGGCCCAGTGTACCCCTCCGAACTGCTCCAGGGCAGAATGACACCAGCGACCCTTCCGTCTTCGAGAAAACGGTAGGCCTCTGCGCTGGAGGCGACCCCGAGTTCAGCCGTATCGCCGGGCAGGGTGATCTGCTGTTCCAGCAGGTTCTGATCCTGCAGATCTCCCGGTAGCACGGCCAATAGCGCGCGGCTGCGTGCCTCAGCAATGGCTTGTTCTATTGCCGGAGCGGTGGTGTTCTGCGTCACAGCAATCAGTCCGGCCGTAATCATGGCGAAGAGGCCCAGGCCGATGCTGCCGCGCAAAATGGATTTGCCCAGTTCGCTCATACGACTTCATCCTTTTGAAGACCGCGCGTACGGCGCTGGTGACCATAGACACGCGGCTGCGTGTAGTAATCGATGAAAGGCGCACAGAGGTTCATCAGCAGCACGGCAAAGGCGACCCCATCGGGATATCCGCCCCAGGCCCGGATCACATAAACCAGAGCGCCGATACCGGCGCCATACCAGAGCTTGCCCAGCGTGCTGGTGGCGGCACTGGAGGGGTCCGTCGCAATGAACCAGGCTCCGAGCATGGTCGCACCCCCCAGCAAATGCAGGCCGAGCGGGGTGCTCTGGTCAGGGTCCCAGCCAAACAGAAGGCTACAGCCACCCAATGCTGCCAGGAAGCTGACCGGAATGTGCCAGGTAATGATTTTGCGCCAGAGCAAAATGAGGCCGCCGGCCAGGAAGCCCAGATTGACCCATTCCCAGCCACCGGCGTAGCCAGCCTGGAATACGGGCAAGGTCATGACCGCCGCCTGCGTGCTATGGGGTATTTCGTGTTTGTAGACGTCAAGCGGAGTCGCCGCGGTGAAGGCGTCGGGTACGGCTGAACCGCCTACCAGGACGGCTTCCAGTGTTGTAGAGAAGCCGGGAAGTTCCGTTGGATCCGGTGTTAGACTTTGAGCCTGCGCCCAGAGGGTCGACATTTCCACAGGAAACGAGACCAGCAGCAGAGCATAGCCTGCCATCGCCGGATTAAAAGGATTCTGGCCCAGCCCGCCATACAGTTGTTTGGAGAAGACAATTGAAAACAGGCCACCAACACAGGCGATCCACCAAGGGGCAAACGGAGGTAGTGCGAGTCCAAGTAAGAGGCCGGTGACGACCGCACTGTAGTCTCCCAGATAAAAGGCCACAGACCGTTTGCGCAGCAGTGCCACACAGGCTTCACCGATCACCGCAAAGCTGACACACAGGCAAACCTGGATCAGGCTACCCCAGCCAAAAACCCAGGTCAGCGCAAGCAGGCCCGGCAAGGTGGTCAGAATCACCCACTGCATGACCCGTGCGGTGCGTTGCTGGTTTTTGATATGCGGGGAGCTGATGAGGTGCTTCATGAGTCTGGCTCGTCCTTTTCCGCGGCTGCCGCCTTGGCTTTCTGTGCCGCTGCAGCGGCTTCCGCACGGGCACGGCGTTTGGCTTCTTTCTCGGCCGCCTCTCGTTCCAGGCGTTGCTGGCGTGCCTCAAAGCGTTCC
>JAUIAZ010000038.1 GCA_030427465.1 Gammaproteobacteria bacterium
GTGAGCCCTTCTTCCCCTTTCCGAGAATTCGGACATAGGCGGCAAAGGGGTGCTCGTCGCTTTCACGGGTTTCCAGATCTTTTTTCATAAGCAGTTATGAGGCTTGGGCAGGCCGGCTATCCGGCTGGCGACACGCGCCGGGCTTCCGGGAAACAGTTTCATAAGATAGATCGAGTTACCTTTTTCGTCACCGAGTTTCTCTCTGATCCAGTTGACCAATGAACGGTTGACCGGGGAAAGCTCATAGGTCGCATGAAACTCGCGGACCAAGTGCAGTATTTCCCAGTGAGCGTCTGTAAGAATGATGTTTTCGAGGTCTGCTAATGCCAGGGCTTTATCTTCAGTCCAGGATTCAGGCGATCTCAGAAAACCTTTGTCATCCAGTTCCAGTTCGCTTGGGCTCATGACCAGCTGAGACTCCGGGGAAAACGACAACTCAGGTCGACAAACCCCTGCCAGTCGAGCTGCAGGGCAGGAACATCCGTGTCGGCTTCAGGGTAGAGTTCAAGGTCTTCCGCCAGAACATATAAGGGCACATCGCTGAGCCCCCTTCCATTTAGCAGTAGGTGCAGTCTGCCATCCAGCAGGCCGGGTACAGCTGCACCCATCACAATCACCGAGTCGCCATTCTGGAGGATGGACAGCATTTGTGCCAGGGTTTCGTGGTGGCCAGCTGGCGTGCTTAGCAAATGGAGAGTCATCATTCAGAAAGAAAACAGGTGGTCATACCGGGTTAGAGTTCCGACAAGTTCTTCATCATCCAGGAGCCTTACACTGAGAGAGAAATTGTCCGGATTGAGGTTTTTGTCTGCCAACTCTTTTTTGCTGACAAGAACCGTCTCTATCCCGAACAAGGGAATAGAGGCAAACCGCTTGAGAACGGCAGGAGGCTGCTCGATATTTTCTGGCCTGGAAAGCGCCTGCAGGCTTTGCCCCATGAGCAGGGCGTCAGCGGGTTGTTCAAAGGCGGCAAGTGCCATGAGGGCATCCAGCCCCTCCTGAAATCGGCTGCTTTCAAAGGGCGGTGCGCGGAAAACAAACAGGCTTCTTTTCATGGTTTTCAGTCCAGAAACGTCAGCAAGCGATCTGTGTTACCCATCCGTGAGGCCAGGTCACCCAGGCTACCCAGTACAAAGCCCTCTGCCAGATTGGCGGAGGGCAGGCCTAGACGCTGCTGCTCGGACCGGTCGACAATGCCCCGGCTGGTGGCTGAACCGATACAAACCAGTAGTTCGGTAGAGGCTCCGTCAGCTGCCAGGTTTGCCCAGCGCGTGGACCAGGAAGGATTCTGCTCCGCGCCATACAGCGTGTCGGCATTTCTTGCGCCATTGCCGTAAAAGAAAACCATGGATAGCTGGTGCGGGCTGGCGCAGAGAGCCTGACAAAAGGAAAGGGCGCGTTGTGCGCCCTTTCCGAGTTCAGGGGATGCCTGTACGACGACAACGTAGCTCAGGCTCTTCTCCTGGGTTTCTGCTCCTTTACTCATCACCACCGAAAGCGGTCAGAAGTTGCAGCAAGCTGAGGAACAGGTTGTAGATAGACACAAACAGCGTCACGGTAGCCGTGATGTAGTTACGCTCACCACCATTCACGATAGCGCTGGTCTGCCAGAGAATCGCCATGGCAGAGAAAATAGCGAAGCCGGCGCTGATGGCCAACTGCAGCACAGGGCTCTGCAGGAAAAATCCGGCAATCATGGCACCCAGCAGCACGAAAAACCCAACGGTCAGGAAGCCACCCAGGAAGCTGAAATCTTTCTTGGTCGTGATGGCATAAGCCGACAGGCCGAAAAAGGCTATCGCCGTCATACCCAAGGCATTAGCAACAATATGCATGGCACCTGCACCGGCAAACATGCCGATAATGGGGCCCAGGGTATAGCCCATGAAGCCGGTAAGAGCGAACACGGCAACCAGGCCCCAAACACTGTTCTGGAGTTTGTGTACGGCAAAGAGCAAGCCATAGAAGCCGACCAGCATAACCAGGATGCCGGGTCGTGGCGCAGACATGCTCAGATAAGCGACGAAAGATGAGAAGGCCAGCGTGGCACCCAACAACCAGTAGGTATTTTTCAGTACCGCATTGGTGCTGCCCGCTTCGATACCCGCGCCAGTCTGGCGCTGCATCTCGGCTGTATGCCCCTGCATTTCAGCTGGGTGACCCTGCACGGCCAGTGGTTCGCTCGATGAGCGCACGGTTTCAAGGGGTCTGCGTTCCATAGTTCCTCCAGAGAACTGATTGAATTCTTTGCTTAATCATACGGTATTACGCCCCGAATTCAACGAACTCTCTAAACGGGTTTATTAATTTTTCTTGAGACTCAGAACCGGTGCACAAACAGGGGATATGAAGCAGGAAATGGCGGAGGGACAGGGATTCGAACCCTGGATGGGCTATTAACCCATGCTGGTTTTCAAGACCAGTGCATTCAACCGCTCTGCCATCCCTCCGTTGCATGATAGCAAGCTGCGCGAATGATACCGTAATATCCAGTTGTGTCAACCGTTTGCGTTGACGGGCAAGTGACAGTTTTCAGAGCGTAGCCTGTAGCCGCAGTCGAGCCTCATGAATCAGGGGGTGTGCAGGCCATCTTTCCATGCCCCGTTGGATCAGAGCCTGCGCAGCTGTATAGTCATTCCGACCCACGTGGATATTGAAAATGGCCAGAAATAAAGACGTTGTCGGCTGTCGTTCAAAACTGTCCGTGGCTGGCGAGAGAGCGTTTGCTGACGGATCGTAATTGAGGATCAGCGCCCAGGCGTCTGAGTAGTCGGGGTATTGCGCTACCAGTCTGCCCAGGTACTTCAGTCCACGTCGCTTTTCACCCAGTTCCAGATAAGCCTCGGCCAGGGCGAGCTGTGCCGGGCCATCCTGCGGGTGCGTCACATTCAGCAGTTGCAATCGCGACAGGTGAGCCATGCTCACCCGCCCGTTACCGGGTGGTTCCGACCCATCCGACGAAAACAGTTGGGCCGCCAGTAACAGGCTGGGCGATTGCGACCACTCGAGTTCGGGGTTGGTGGTTCCGTGAGCGGCAGTTTCCCATTGGAGGGACAGGTGTCTGGTCAGGTCGGTATCCATATCAAGCAGTTGTTCCAGGTGGCCGTAGTTCGCTTCTTTTGGAGGCTGCAGAGCGAGCCATCGTAGCCAGTCCCGGTAACCCTGGCTTTGTGCGGGGGCATTCATCAGAGCCTGCTGGATCATTTCCGGTGCGGATTTCAGTAGCGGGCGGAGTTGTTCTGGCGAAGGATGGTCTGTAAAGGCCGGTTCGTAAAAGGCGTCTGCAAGATCTCTGACTCTGGATTGCCACTGGAGGTATTGTCGCGCTTCCACAAAGCTCTGCCGGAATTCCGGGTGGACCTGGTCGCTTTCGAGGCCGCCCCAGAACAGGGCCAGACTCTCCGAATCGTCTGTCAGCCAGGCAATGCGTCCGAGACTTTCCCTGGCATCCACATACAGAGGCACCTGCCTCAGTACCGCGTGAAAGTGCAGGGCGGCCTGCTGAAAATCCCCAGCGGCCAGGGCTTCCTGTCCTTTCAGCATCTGCTGACGGGTGCGACCGGGTTCAGAACTGTCAAGGATGGCCTGGTAAGTCTCTGCTTCGGCCTGTCTACCCGTTTGTTGAAGCACTTTGACGAACTCGCGGATGGTCTGGAATTTTTCCAGCGTCATGATGTCGTACTGCCCGACCACTTCGAGGCTACGCCGATAGGCTTCATAGGCGGGCTCCCACTCCCCTTCCAGAGAGTGCATCTGGCCTTTCCAGAGCCAGTTCGGGTGGTCAAAGGGAGCAAGTTCCATGGCTGTTTCGAGGAAGCTTCTGGCGCGTTCAGTTTCGCCTGAGAAGTATTCGATTTTGGACAGGGTCAGATGAGCGGGTACGTATCGGGGAGCCTGACGCAAGACGTCCAGGAGCAGTTCGCGGGCCGAGCCAACTTCTCCCTTTTCAAAAAATACACGGGCCTTTAGCTCTTTCAGTTCAAGCAGGATGTTCGCGTTGCTGGTACGGACATTCTGCAAGGCGTTAGCCGCCATGCCGGCTTCGCCTTTAAGCAGGTGGCTGCGAGCCAGGCCCAGCTTGGCGCGGGCGATTTCGTCCTCGGTGGCAGTTTCAGGGCGAATGGTCAGAAGCTCTTCATAGGCCTGGCGGGCGCGATCCGCATCGCCGCTGAGCAGGTAGGTATGGGCCACCACGAAATAGGGCTCCCGTGCATCAGGGATGAGGTCGATGGCATCGCGGACCTCGCTCATACTGGCGCGTAACTGTCCCTGGGACTGAAAGAAACGGGCCTGCTCAATGTGGCTGTCAAACTCGGCCTGCAACTGGCTTGGCTGCTGGTCGTCGGGCTGACAAGCCGCGAGCAGTCTGGCCAGGGTCACCAGGGTGATCAGACGGATCAGGGTCTGCATTGTATAGCGGCGCCTCTAGCCCCCGGTCTTGTTGCCGGGTGGATTGGTCTCAATGTGATACTTGTCTGTCAGGTTATACAGGGTTGGGCGGGTTACGCCAAGCAGGCGTGACGCCTTGGCCATATTGAACTGCGAATTATGCAAGGCATTGCGAATGGCCCGTTTCTCGGCATCTTCCCTGACCTGGCGCAGGTTCAGTATTTCTCCCATGTCGGCATCTACTTCATCAGTGAACAGATCCAGGTCCTTGGCGCAAATGCGTTTCCCCTCACACATGATCACGGCGCGCTTGACCTTGTTGATCAGTTCGCGCACGTTGCCAGGCCAGTTATGCGCCTGAATGGCAGCAATGGCATCATCTCCCAGATGAACGCCTTCGCGGTTGGCTTCTCTCGCAAAGCGGCCGATCAGGGCCCTGGCGATGACCACAGCGTCTTCCTGTCGCGCCCGGAGCGGAGGAACATCCAGGGTGATCTCGCTGATCCGGTAATAGAGGTCTTCACGGAAATCGCCGGCTGCGATCAGGGCTGGCACATCGCGGTGGGTTGCGCAAACCACCCGCACATCCACGGGAATCTCTTTGACGCCGCCCACACGCTCTATGACGCGCTCCTGAAGGAATCTGAGCATCTTGGCCTGCAGGGGCATCGGCATATCTCCGATCTCATCCAGAAACAGTGTGCCACCATCAGCCAGTTCGATCTTGCCCCGTTTTTGCTGGGTGGCGCCGGTGAAGGCGCCTTTTTCATGGCCGAACAGCTCGCTTTCCAGCAAGTTTTCGGGAATGGCCGCGCAGTTGATGGCGCTGAAGTTTTTCTCGGCGCGCCCACTGAGGTCGTGCAGCGCGCGGGCCAGAACCTCTTTTCCGGTGCCGGTTTCGCCAAGAATCAGGGCTGTCAGTTCTGCGGGAGCCACTTTCTCAACGACGCGGCAGACATTCAGCATGGCCGGGCTAGAGGCGATCACACCTTTCAGGCGGGTACTGGGGTCTGTCCGCGCCAGTTCACGGTTTTCGGCTTCCAGTGCATAGATTCTGAAAGCCCGTTCCACGACAAAGGTCAGAATGTCAGCTTCTACCGGCTTCTGGAAAAAGTCTGCCGCCCCCATGCCAATGGCTTTGACCGCATTTTCGCGCTCATCCCGGCCGGTGACGACAATGATACGGGTGTGTGGTGCCAGACTCAGTACCTCCTCCAGAATCTGGAAACCAACGGTTGAGCCGCCCGGGTCAGGGGGCAGGCCAAGATCCAGGGTCATTACCTGGGGCTCGTGCCGGCGCAACAGGGTGATGGCTGACTCCCGGTCCTCTGCCACAAAAACTTCGGTATTGTCGAAGCACCAGCGCATCTGGCTTTGCAGACCGGGGTCGTCCTCGACGATCAGTAGTTTTTTTTCCAAGTCAGTTTCTCCGCTTCATCCCTGTGTAAGGTCTTGATTGTGCAACGTATTGACTATGCTAGCAGTATTTCATTGCATCGCAATTTCCGGCGGGTGTTTTCAGCCGGTGTTCTGTAGCATGCGGGGGCGGCCGTTGCCATTGCCTCCGTTGTGCGCGCTTTCCAGGGGGATTTTTATGGTAAAACAGGTGCCAAGGCCTGGCTCACTGGTGACTTCAAGACTGCCGCCGAGTTTACGCACGTATTCCCGGCTCTGATAGGCGCCAATGCCCATGCCAGTGAGCCCCTTGGTGCTTTCAAACGGCTTGAACAGCTGGTTCTTGATAAACTCTTCAGACATACCTTCTCCGCTGTCCTGTATAAAGATAACGACCCAGCCTGCACTGCGTTTGATACTGATGCCGACTTCGCCCTCTCGGGGCGTGGCGTCCTGGGCATTCTGGATCAGGTGGGAAAGAACGTCTTTGAGCTTGTCCCGGTCAGCCAGAATTTCCACCGAGGGTAATTCACCCACAATGCCTGGCGCTGGTTCCCGCTTGTTTTTCTCCTTCATGACATCCTCAAGCAGCTTGTCGAGACTGAAGCGGGTCGGGTGATCCTGTGTTACAGGCTTGCGGATCTGGGTCAGCAGTTTGTTCATCTTATCGATGGCATGCCGGGTGGTGTTGATCATGTCATCCACAAATGCCGGATTGTGCTTATGCTTCTCTGCGTTGTTAGCCAGCAGAGACAACTGGGCCACGATGGTTTTCAGATCATGGACCATGAAGGCGGAGGCCCGGTTAACGGCCTCAAACTGACGCACCTCGGAAAGGCGGGTTTCGGTATACTGAAGCGCCAGATAGCCGGTAATCTGGCGGCTCACTATTTTGATCAGATCGTAGTTTTCCCAGTTCAGTGCCATACGGGTCAGGGGTTCGCCCAGGCAGACGATACCAAACAGCTGCTCATTCACCTGCATCGGTACGATCAGCCAAGGAGCTTCCATGCGGAAAAGGCAGTCCGGAATTTCCATGAGATCATACTGGGTCGGGTCTTCCTGGTATTCCTTGAGATTGATGATCCAGTCGCTGCGACTCAGGAACTGTACCAGGTCGGAGTTGATGTCGATCTTGTTCTGCTTGATTTCGGAGGTGTTCCAGTACCCCTTGGCGACGAAGTTGTTGTCTTCATCACGCAGCCAGAGAATCCCGTGCCGACTACCTACCAGGTAAGCCAGTGCCTGCACCGTTCTTTGCTCAATCGGGCTGATATCATCCGGGCCGCTGATATTCCGGGTCACCCGCTGCCATTCTTCCCGGTAATCATATTTATAGTTAAAGAAATTCTGGCTGATAAAAACCAGCAGTCTGGCCCGCAACCGGGGCGAAGTACCGAGGAACGCCAGTGAGAGCAGGGCGCAGAAAAAGAAGATGACCAGAAAGGCCTCAGACCAGTCGCCACCTATGCGGTTGATGTAATAACCGGCTGCGGAAATGAGAAGAAGGTAAAGACCGGCCATTAACAGTAGTGATGAATGAAATACCAACTGCCGCGACACCTGCACCTCAATAGGCTGGCGTGCGGTGTTGATCATGGTGAAGGCGATCAGTGGCGCACACAGGGTGGTGATAATGCCTCGGGAGTCCCACAAAGAGGAGGAGATCTCGGAGAACAGCAATGCATCACTGTAAAGAATGAAATCGTAAGTAAAGAGTGCCCCGATTCCGAGGCAGAGATAGCGCAGATTGGAGCGCTTGTAGGTCACTTCGTTGCGCCAGACCTGTTCCACCATGACAAGCCCGGAGACAGAAATAAGTACCTGAAGGAATGCCAGCCAGTTCCCGGAGATCAGCCGGACCTGCAGTAACGCATAGGCCATGCCGGCCATCAGCATAAGGATCAATATGCTGGAGGTCGCGATCGCCAGAAAATAGCGGGTTCTGTCTGCCACGCGGTAAGGCGACAGGTGGATGCCCAGAACCACGTAAAGCACGGATATCCAGCCGGCATTTTTCAGGATTTCACTGATGTAACGAGTCGAGAAAGAGGGGGTGCCAAAGGCCTGTTGGGCAGCGACCACGAACAGCCAGGTCGCCGTCAGCAGGCAGGCCAGCAGCAAGCTGCGGTCGACCAGACGGCGAAACCGCCCTCTCGCCAACAGCAGAGAAATCAGAAGAAAAACCAGGCCGCCAGTCGCATGGCTGATGGCGCCAAAATTGATAGTCATCAGCGCCTTTCCTGGCGGGGAGAATGGTTCAGTGAAGGATCAGGGCGTTTCATCCAGTATGCTGAAGGACACGAAGGCTGTAAACAGGGTGATTGCACTGATCATCGCCAGACTGGGGAAAAACAGCATGAATACACCGGAGATCATCCAGGCATTCTTCACCCAGCTCACTTTCTGCGGGTGAGCTTTCGGGGGCCGGGCCCATGCATCGCAATACAGGGGCCGGTCCAGAAATCGCTTCTCCAGCAGTCTCTGTTGCAAGTCTCGCCGGTACATCGCCACCTCCCGCAGGTTAATTGTGGTGCTGCTGTCAGGATAGACCACTTTAAACGGGGCTGCTGTCGATCGGTGGTGAAAATACGGCATGGGAATCACAGGATCTAGACTTTCATGGTCCGGTAATACCGGAAGATCTCCCTCAATTCATAATGTGGCCTGAAACCGAACTCCTCCTGGAAATGGGTGCCGTCAATAATCACCGGATACTTGAAATAGTTCAGGAGGTAAGAGTTGAAGCCACGGATTTTGGCCACCCGTGCCAGGAACTTGGGCAAAGATGGCGGTACGGAAGGGAAGGGGACTCGTGTACAGCCACACAGCTCCAGCGCTTTCTGAAAAGCGATCCAGTCGTTGGATGCGACATTGTATATGCCCGGCTTGTTCCCCTGGAATGCCAGAACAATGGCGTCAGCCATGTCGTCGATGTGCATGAACTGCATCATGGGTGAGAAACCGGCCAGAACGGGGGCATAGTGGCTGGAAAGTAGCTGGGAGATGGCATTCTTGACCCCGGGGCCGACAATATTGCACGGCCTTAGAATGGTCATGTTCATGTCCGGATAGCGCCAGAGGAAAATCTGCGCAAGATTTTCCAGCTCGACACTGTCCACCAGGTCCATGGTCAGCCCCGCAGCTTTCAGGGGCGAGGTTTCATCGAGCAGCGCCGGGTTATACGCGTTGGCACCATAGACGTGATAAGTGCTCAGCACCAGAGTCTTTTCGACGCCGTACTTGTGAGCCATCTTGAACAGTCTTTCCGAACCGATCACATTGCTGGCATACCGGCGCATACGGTTTTCTTCACTGGAAATCATGCGTCCGAGATGGATGATCCCTTTGATATCATATCGTTTGAACAGATCTTCAAAGCCACGCTTGTTGAGGTCGAGCCGATAGCTGGGCACGTCATCACTGAGGTAGACCTCTTCCCGGAAATCCACGGCAATAACCCGGTAGCGGTTACGCAGACGGGTAATAACCTGCTGTGCCAGTGCACCCGCAGCGCCAGTGACCAGTATGTCCGACTGCCCCTTGATGGAGGTAGGCGTGCTCATCAGAATACCCCCTTGCGCTCAGAAAGCCCTTTGTCGATCAACTGGCTGATGCTGGTTTTTACCGACTCAACCCGTGCGGTGATCTCTTCCTCAGACAGGTCACCCCCCCTGAACTGCAGGGGTTCTCCGAAGTTCAGAATGACTTTTGCCGGGAATATGACGGGCAGGGCAATGGGAACGTAAGGAACGCCCAGCATGCGGGCAAGAGGCTTGATGTTGGCAATTGCCGGAATGGTCTCTTCGCAGCCCACCACACCCACCGGAATGATGGGTGCGTTGTACTTCATGGCCAGGTGCATGAAGCCGTTACCGAAACGCTGGAGCTGGTAGCGGTCACGGTACAGTTTGCCCGATCCACGCACCCCTTCGGGGAATACGATGACGGCTTCGTCGCGGGACAGCATCTTCGCGCAGTTGACCGGGTCACCCAGAACGCCGCCCATTTCATTGAGCAGGTTTCCCAGATAGGGAACGGTCGGAAAAAAGCGCTCGATCATGGCCCTCGGGACTCTCGGAGAGTGATTTCGGGTCGCCAGAGCATAAGCGATCAGCATGCCGTCTATCGGCAGTTGTCCGCTGTGATTGGCAACGATCAGTACAGGGCCGTCCGTCGGAATGCGATCGATGCCTCTGGCTTCTACCCGGAAGTACTTGTGGTAGACCGCGGAAAATGCGGCTATGGCCACTTTGTTGGTGTCCACATTGAAGCCCCAGGGGTCGTACCCCATCGTGCCCACGGGCTTTTCGATCCGGTCTAGCTGCTTATCCAGTGCATCTGACAGCACAAGGCGTTTGAGCCACTTAGGCACCGCCATCCCTTGCTACTCCTTCAGTGTGTGGTGTTATTGCTTTTGCAGGCATTATAGGGGGAGTTGCAGGCATAAAAAAACCCGGTTCCAAGAGGCAATGAACCGGGTATTAGGTGTGAGTAGTATCCATGAAAGACTTCCTACGAAATGCAAGCAAACAAGTTGCTTACACCGTGTATAAGTATTGAACAGAATCACAAAATAACAAACCGAAAATCCTTGATTTTTAGCTTTATTTCGCATAAGCAAATTTTCTTGATTCTATAAGGCAATAACCGCCTGTTGGGGCAGCGTCTGTCGTCTAGTGGTTTGTCAGCAAAAAGTGCTAGGCTTGAGTCTGTCAGTGACCGCATTGAGTAATGTTCATGTCAGATTCAGAATCCCAGAAACAGTTGGCTGAAAAAATCAAAAGCTCTGCCAGGCAAATATGGCTGGCTGGCCTCGGCGCTTATACCAAGGCAGAGGGCGATGCCAACAAGGTTTTCGACAAACTGGTGTCTGAGGGTGAGGAAATCGAAAAGAAGACCCGCGGTGTGTTTGAAAAACAGATCAAAGCCATGGAAGGTCGGGTTGAAGGCGTCAAGGATAAAGCCAACAACACTTGGGACAAGCTGGAAACCGTCTTCGATCAGCGGGTATCCCATGCACTGCAGCGACTGGGTATTTCTTCGCGTGCCGAGATTGAAGAGATGAAGGCGCGCATCGCTGCGCTGGAGAAAGCGCTGGGTGTTGAGCCTCAGGGCAAAAGCAAACGCAGGAAAAGTGCCCAGTAGCAAGGGTGAAAAATCGCATCAGGGCCTGAAGGCGCGTAAAACTGGGGTGGCTGGGCCATACCGGCAGCGACTAGAGGATTAGAGATAGGCGGCGCTGATTTCCTGAAGGGATTTCCGCTCATTTTCCCGCAGGTGCGGAGCAATCATGGCCATGATCTGGTAGACCCCCTGGGACAAATTGATATTCCCTTCCGGACCGGCCTCACGAATGATGTCGTAACTGGGCCAGTAGGTCATGGCCAGCACCATGTTGCGGCACAGGGCTTCGACTTCCTGCTGTCCGGTTTCCAGAAAGCCCTGACGGGCAAAGCTCTGGCAGATGGCCAGGGAAGCCAGATGCTTTTTCAGGAGTAACTTCCGGAATCGCCCGCTTATCTTCTCATACCGGTGCAGTATGTTGACCAGATCCTTATAAAGGAACTGGTATCGTGCGATGCACTCAAACATGAGATGCAGGAACAGCCAGGCATCTTCTATCCCGATATCGACCTCTGGAACATCCAGCAAGTCAGAAAGCTCTTCCTCAAAGCGATGGAACAGTGCGGCAACAATTTCGGTTTTGTTTTTGTAGTGGTAATACAGGTTGCCGGGGCTGATATCCATCTCGTCAGCGATTTGCAGGGTGGTCACGTTGGGTTCACCATACGTGTTAAAGAGATCGAGACTGACAACCAATACCCGCTCTTTTGTTTTCAAGCCCGATCCCCCGACCTGTCTGACTGTTTTCGCCCTCATCGGGACATCATAACTCAATTTGGATCGCATTCGCAGAGCCTGCTCACCAGCGATAGAAATGGCAGATTACCTGGTCACTGAACTTGGTGAAGAATTCACTGCTTTGAGTAATATTGAGGTAGCCTCCGGTATGGCGCACCCGGATATCCCGGAAATCCGATCCGATTCGTGAAAAGCGCGCTTTCATTTTGCAGCAGATCAGGCGCTCTGGTGGCAGATTCAACTGTTCGGCCAGACGCAGCCGAAGATCGGTAACTTCCGCTTCACTCAGATCCTTGTGCGAGCAGATGTGCTCAAGCCTTTGCCGGTAGATGAGCCTTGCCGAGGCGCTTTCGGGGTGAACCGCCGCGTAGCGCCTGAAGCTTTCCCAGAAGTAGTTATCCGTCAGTGTCTGAAATTCCCTGAGATCGCTGAGGCACTGATCAATAAAGGCTCTGGCATCAGGCAGAGTCAGCACTTCATCAATGGCTTTGCGCAGCAGCCAGTCAAAGCCGATGGAGGTTTTGTGACCATAAACCTTGCGGTACATCTGGTAACGGCTATAGACGAAGTCTTCCAGGGCACCCAGCCCTTTTGGGGTGATACCCAGCCCCAGCCATTCTTCTTCCGCTGACCAGCCGATGTGGAAGTTCTGTAGCAGATGATCAAGGTTGAAGCCGCCGAGGGTTACGCTGGAATGGAAGCCATCTCTCAACATGTAATCCGCACGGTCTGCATCGACTTCTCCTGAGATCAGATGCGAGAGCAGACCGGCAACCAGCACCCCGGCATTTTCGGGTGCAGTGGTTGAGCCAGTCAGCAGGGGCCAGAGTGAAAGACAGTGCTGGTGGAAGCGATTACTGACACATGCGGTGGTGGTATCCATCAGCGCCAGTACATCCCGGCGCAGGGGGCTGCGATCTGCGTGCCCCGCCGCTCCAAGTATTTCGTGAGCCACCCTGACGGAATAGTGTTCGTGTTCCAGGGAGGCCGGTACGGTGCGGTAATAGTCTCGGTAGTCAGCATCGGCCCACAGGCCGATAAAGCGCCCCTGTCTTTGCATGAGCGCCTGAATGGTTTCGGACTGGGTGAACTGATGGGAAAAGCTGCTGTGTCCGCAATCGTGCAGCAATCCGGCCAGTCGCACAATCCGCAACAGATAAGCCAGTCCCTCCAGCTGTTCGGCGCTGGGCGAGAGGCCGGCATCCCTCTGGGTGCGCAGACAGGATTCCACCAGGCTGTGATATAGCCGGCTACTGACGTGCAGGGTGCCCAGACTGTGGAGGAAGCGACTGTGTGTGGCCCCGGGGAACACCAGGCTCAGGATGTCGTTCTGACAGATATGGCGCAGACGCTGGAACAGGGGATGGTCGATCACCGCCACTTCTTCCTGGAAGAGGGTGATGCCGCCATGGACCGGATCCATGATAAGCCGGTCGTGGACGCCGAGAAGATCAAACCAGGGTGAAGTCATAATGGCTATTTCGTATCCCAAAGTGCTGGAAAAGAGCTAGTATGTTTATTCTAGACAATGAATTTAACGTACAGTTTTATTTTGTGACTTCGGAATTATTCCGGGTCTGAGGGCGGTACGGCAAGGCATATGGCGGATCATGGCGAGACGCTTCTGGTAATGGGGCCAGACTCTGAAGAGAACCGGGAGCTCGAGCAGCATTATAACGAGCTTGGCTACAGGGTTCTGGTTCAGTCGAGGGCTTCTGACCCGGAGCAGGACGCACAGCGGCTTCAGCCCGAAATCATCATTGCCGATCTCGCCCCAGACGCACTGATCCGGCTGTTTTCCAGGTTCAGTGGCACTGATTATACCCCCTCTGTCATTGTCCATTCTCCCATTCCCCAGACAGAAACCGTGCTCAAGTTTCTGCGAGCCGGCGCCTCCGATGTGGTGCTGAAGCCCCTCGAGGCCCTGGAAAGCCTCGATGCCGCCGTCAAGCGACAGGCCCTGAAAGTAGCGGTATACCGCCAGAATCGTCGATACCGCAAGGAGCTGGAACAGGCTAATCGGGAGCTGCGGGCCGGTCTGGACGAGCTCAAGGCCGATCAGGATGCCGGGCGCCATGTGCAGATGAAAATGCTCCCGGAGAACAATGCGGTATTGAACGGATTGAGTTTCAATTACTGCATCAAACCGTCGCTGTACCTGAGCGGTGACTTTTTTGACTATTTCGCCCTGGATAGCGAACGGGTGCTTTTCTATTTTGCCGATGTCAGCGGGCACGGCGCTTCTTCTGCCTTTGTCACGGTACTCCTGAAGAACCTGAGTAACCGCCTGAGGCGAAATCTGAGACGGGGGTCTAGCGACGACCTGTCTGATCCAGCCAGTTTCGTTAACCGTGTGAACCTGGAACTGCTTGAAACACGGATTGGCAAGCACCTGACGGTTTTTGCCGGGATCTTTAACGTACGCACCCTGGAGCTGATCTATACCGTTGGCGCCCATTTCCCGTTGCCCGTTCTGACACAGGCGAACCAGTCCCTGTTCCTCGAGGGCAAGGGGCCACCCGTTGGTCTGTTGCCCAAAGCGGAGTACCCCGTTTACAAAAGACAGCTGAAGCCCGGGTTTTCCCTGGTGGTTTGCTCTGACGGTCTTCTGGAAGTGATTTCCGCCGCAAATCTGGAGGAGAAAGAGCGGGCGCTCCTTGAAACTGTCCGACAGGCAGGACACACTATTCCAGAACTTGAGAAGGCATTCGGGCTGAAGCACACTGCGGAACTGCCTGATGATATTGCCATAGTCTGTATTTCAGAGGTTGATTTGTGAACGGAGCCGGTTATCAGATACTGCAGGCTGAGAAAGATGGGCTCTTTCTGCTGAAGTTTGTCGGAGAAATCCGCCTGAACCTCTGTTCCACCATTGACAGGGCGGTGGAAGCCATTGAAAAGAACCCGGATCTCGTCACGGTGGTGCTTGATCTTTCCCAGGCCTCCATTGTGGACAGCACCACACTGGGCCTGATTGCCCGCATCGGTCTGTCTGCCAGTGAATCCGGGAAAATCATGCCGACCATCGTGTCTACAAACCCTGACGTGACACGGATGATCGAAAGTATGGGAATGGATGATCTGTTCGTGATTGTGCAGGCACCGGCCATCCAGGCCAGTGACCTCAGGGAACTCCCCATACTCAAAGCCAGTGAAGCCGAGGTACAGGAAAAAGTGCTCGCGGCGCATCGCACCCTGACTGAGCTGAACGAAGCCAACCGTGAAGCCTTCAGAGACCTGATTACTGCGCTCGAATGCCAGTGATGCCTGGAAAGCGGCAACTACAAGGAATGGTTCAATGACTTCAGGAAAATCCCTCTGCGTTCTCGGCGGAGGCAGTTTCGGCTCGGCGCTTGCCAATATCGCGGCCCATAACGGATATTCGGTGCGGCTCTGGATGCGCAACGCCGAGCGGGCAGAAAAAATCAACGAAACCCACGAAAATGTCACCTACCTGCCCGGAATCGCTTTGCATCCGGGGATTCGTGCGACCACAGACATACAAGAGGCCATCAGAGGCAGTCTTATCGTTCTGGTATCCATACCCAGCAAGTCTTTCGCTGAGGTGATGCAGGAGGCACGGGCCTTTGCCGAGCCGGAGCAGTACTGGGTGAGTACCACGAAAGGAATCGAGGAGAAGCGGTTCTCGCTGATGAGCGATATCCTCAAACGGGAGTTGCCTGATTCACCGATCGGCGTGATCAGTGGGCCCAACCTGGCCAAGGAACTGGCAAACCACGCGCTGACAGCCACGGTGGTTGCAAGTCGCGACAGTGGACTGCGTGACGCGGTACAGGATGCCCTGAGCAGTGACTGCCTGCGGGTCTACGCCAATACCGACATGTATGGCGTGGAGCTGGGTGGGGCGCTTAAAAATATCTACGCAATTATCAGCGGCATGGCCACTGCCCTGCGACTGGGTGAAAATACACGGGCGATGCTGATGACCCGGAGCCTGGCGGAAATGAGTCGTTTCGCAGTCAATCTGGGTGCCAACCCGATGACCTTTCTGGGGCTTGCCGGTGTTGGCGACCTCATTGTGACCTGTTCCAGTGACCTCAGCCGGAATTTCCGTGTGGGCTATGCGCTGGCGGAAGGTCAGGAGCTGGAAGAAATCATAGAAAATCTCGGGGAAGTTGCGGAAGGCGTCAATACCACGCGGCTGGTGCACGAGAAAGCCTGTGAGCTGGGTATAGAAATGCCGCTGGCGGCAGGCCTTTACAAGATTATTTACGAAAAAATACCGGTAAAAGAGGTGGTTAAGCAGCTCATGTCCAGAGACCAGAACAGTGATGTGGAATTTGTGTTGCCGCGCTCCGGAGGTGCTTCATGAATCGCCGTCTGGTTGTGGTTGTGCGGCATGGTGAGGCGGTGCCCTATGCTGACACAGACGCCCAGCGCCCTTTGACTGAGCGGGGCCAGGCCCAGGCGCGAAGTGTGTCAGCCAAACTGGCACGGTATCTGGCCAGGGAGGGGTGCCACGAGACTCTGCTTCTTCACAGCCCCTATGTCAGGGCTATGCAGACGGCAGAATTGCTCAATGAGGACCTGGCCGCCCCCATGACGGAAGTGCAGGGCATTACGCCGGATGACTCCCCGAAATCGGCACTGAAGCGCCTGGACAAGTTAATAAGCGAAGCACCTGGGCACTGTGCGCTGGTCATTGTTTCGCACATGCCCCTGGTGTCTTTGCTGCACAGTTTGTGGCTTGAAGGAAATACACGCGAAGCTCAGGGTTTCATGACAGCCGAGGCCCGGGTGATCTCATTTACCGGGCCGGCTGCAGAAGGCTGCGCCAGCGCAGAAGCCGTTATCCTGCCCTGATTCCCCGCGTCAGGATGCGGTCAAGTGCATCCGCAAAGGTTTTCCTGTCATTCTGATTCATGGCTTTCGGCCCGCCGGTCTGAACACCGCTGGCGCGCAAAGTCTCCATAAAGTCCCGCATACCGAGTTTGGCCTTTATCGTGTTCGGGCTGAAGACCTCGCCTCTGGGGCTGATGGCCTTCGCTCCTTTTTCCAGAACCTCTGCTGCCAGAGGGATATCCTGGGTTATCACAACATCCCCGCTACTGACACGCCTGACGATCTCGTCGTCTGCGGCATCAAAGCCGCCGGGTACCTGAATACTGCGAATGTGCGCATGAGCCGGAGTGTTGATGCTCTGATTGGCAACGAGGAACGTCTCAATTCCGGTACGGATCGCAGCACGGAAGATGATGTCGCGGATAACAGTTGGACAGGCGTCGGCATCCACCCAGATTTTCAGCATGTAGACAGACTCCGGGTTTCTTCAAGAATGTAATCGATGCTACGGCTGATTACCGATTCCGAGGTGTAAAAGTGGGGCGACAGCCTGAGACCGCCGCCCCGGTAGGCACATACCAGTCCCCGCCCCATCAGGCGCTTGATCAGATTTTCAGGATCGACTCGGGTCGGTACCAGTGTCAGGATACCAAGGTGCCGGTCTTTTGATTCCGGGGTCCGGGTTGTGAAGTCCCCGGTCGCAGTGAGGCCCTGCCTCAAGCGCCGGACATTCTCATGAATCCGTTGTTCGATGACATCCGGGCCCACTTCCAGTATCAGATCAATCGAGCCCTTCAGAGCCTGGATGCCAAGCTGGTTGGGACTACCGCACTCAAAGCGTTTGGCGTCCTGGGACGGTTCCCATTGCCGTACATCATATTGCCCCCGGGCTCGAACCATGTGCCAGCCATACTGATGCAACTGCAGGGTGTCCTGCAGTGGCTGACGGCAGTAAAACAGGGCAAGCCCCTCTGGTCCTAGCATCCACTTATGCCCATCGGCCATCAGGAAGTCGACGGCGGAGCTCCGAACATCAATCGGACACGCACCGACGCTCTGAATGGCATCCAGGCAGAACAGCACGCCTTTCGCCCGCAAAGCCGGGCCGAGTCTGTCCGGCTGAATACGCAGTCCACTTCCGTACTGCACTGAGCTGATCGACAGCAGCCGGGTTTTCGGGGTCACAGCCGATAAGAGTGCCTGTTCCGGGCTGTCTGCGCTATCGAGGTCTACTTCGATGACCCTGGCGTCGAAGCGCTGTGCGGCCGCTTCCCAGACAATGCGATTGGACGGAAACTCCTGCGTGGATATGATGATTTCGTCCTGTGGTTTCCAGTCAACCCCCATGCCCACGATGGAAAGCGCTTCAGATGTGCTCTTGGCCAGGCCGATTTCAGAAACCGATTCCGCATTGATCAGCTGTTGCAGGTTTTTACGCAAGTGCTTTTCGGTATTCAGCCAGTTCGGGTAATTGCGTGCGCCCTGCAAGCAGTTTTCACGGGCAAAGGCTTCGACTGCGTCAGCGGCGCGCTTGGGCCAGGGGGCGACGGCGGC
>JAUIAZ010000039.1 GCA_030427465.1 Gammaproteobacteria bacterium
ATCGGGATATCGCTGCACAGACCCTGCGTGGGGTGAGCCTGACCGAATCCCTGCTGTACTGGGGCGGTGATGAGCGGGGCAGTGCTTACGCGAACTGCCCGGAAGATCTGCCCAACTGTGTGCCGATCGCAACCCAGCTCAGTCATGCCGCGGGGGTGGCTGCGGCTTTCCGGATCCGGGGGCAGCATCGGGCCGTGGTGGTGACCTGCGGTGATGGCGCGACGTCCAAGGGTGACTTTCCGGAAGCCCTCAACGCTGCCGGTGTCTGGCATCTGCCCATGGTGGTGATCGTCAATAACAATCAGTGGGCCATTTCTACGCCCCGTTCGGTGCAGACCGCTTCGGATACGATTGCGCAGAAGGCGGTGGCGGCGGGAATTCCCGGTAGCGTGGTCGATGGGAATGATTATCTGGCACTCACGGGTGTGATTGAAGAGGCCCTGTCGCGGGCCCGGCATGGTAAAGGCGCTACGCTCATTGAAGCGCAGACCTATCGTCTGGGGGATCACACCACAGCGGATGACGCCACTCGCTATCGTCCTGCTGAGCAGTTGAAGCAGGCCTGGGCGAAGGAACCCCTGGCGCGATTGCGGGCTTTTCTGGTCGGCCAGTCGCTCTGGGATGAAGCCCGGGAAGCGGAATGGCAGCAACAGGTCAGCCGCCAGATTGACAGCGCGGTGAAAGCCTATCTGGAAACGCCGCCGGAGCCATCTGAGGCACTCTTCAGTCACTTGTTTGCCGACATGCCGGAATCGTTAAAGGCCCAACTGGCCGAAGTCAGAAGCCGACCCATGTCATCAGGTGCCGAGGAGGGCGGACAATGAACGCAGTCAGTCAGATTCAGACCTTAGATGTTGCAGAGGAAGTGGTTCGCCGCAACCTCGTGGAAGCGGTCAACTGTGCCTTGCACCGGGCCATGCAGGATGATGAGAACGTCGTGGTACTGGGTGAGGATGTGGCCCTGAATGGTGGGGTTTTCCGCGCGACCGAAGGTTTGTATGAACGCTTCGGTTACAAGCGAGTCATTGATACACCGCTGGCCGAGGCGCTGATTGCGGGCGTGGCCATTGGCATGTCCACCCAGGGGCTTCGCCCGGTGGCGGAGATCCAGTTTATGGGCTTTATCTATGCCGCCATGGAGCAGCTGGTGAGCCATGCCAGTCGCATGCGCAATCGCACGCGCGGCCGTCTGAGCTGTCCACTGGTGATCCGGGCACCTTTCGGTGGCGGCATCCATGCGCCGGAACACCACAGTGAAAGTACCGAGGCGCTGTTCGCCCATATCCCGGGTTTGCGGGTGGTGATCCCGAGTTCGCCCCGGCGGGCCTATGGCCTCCTGCTGGCAGCGATTCGCAATCCGGACCCGGTGCTGTTTCTGGAGCCGAAGCGGATCTACCGGGCCAGTCATCAGCCGGTGATGGACGATGGTGAGGCCTTGCCACTGGATACCTGTTTCACACTGCGACAGGGCCGTGACCTCACACTGGTGTCCTGGGGTGCCTCGGTGGCAGAAACGCTGGAGGCGGCCGACGATTTACGGGGTAAAGGAATTGAAGCGGAAGTGATCGATGTTGCCACGGTCTCCCCGCTGGATATGGATACCCTTTACCAGTCCGTCGCCAGAACCGGGCGTTGCTGTATTGTGCATGAGGCAGCCCGAAACGGCGGTATCGGGGCCGAGATTGCGGCGAGTCTTTCCGAGCATCTGATGGATCTGCTCAAGGCACCGGTCGTGCGCGTTACCGGGTTCGACACCATCATGCCGTATTTCCGCAATGAGGATCAGTATATGCCGTCAAAGGCCCGCATTCTGGAAGCCGCGTTGGCCTTGATGAATGCGCCAGGGGGTGCCGCATGAAGTTTTTCAAACTACCAGATCTGGGAGAAGGCCTGTCTGAAGCGGAAATTGTGGAGTGGCATGTGCGCGAAGGCGATATGATCAAGACCGATGAGCTACTGGTGTCTGTCGAGACTGCCAAGGCCATTGTCGAGGTGCCTGCGCCCAGAGATGGAAAGATCATGGCCCTGTTTGGCGCACCAGGGGACCTGGTACATGTGGGTGAGCCCCTCGTCGAGTTCGCCGATGGGGAGGACAGTGGCACCGTGGTTGGCGAGTTGAAACGCAGCCGCTCCGAATCCCAGGATGACTTTTACGCAGGCGCGGTGACGGAAGCGGATTCCCTGACGGGCCCCTATCGCATCAGTCCTTTGGTCAAGGCCATGGCTGAGCGCCTGGAGGTGGACTGGCAACTGCTGAAGCCGGCTCGCGGCATCGTCGTGACCGCGACGGATGTTGAAAGAGCCGCCCAGGCCCAGGATCGTCTTGGACAGGCTGAGGTTCTGCGAGGCGTGCGCCGGACCATGGCCAGGAACATGGAGAAAGCGCATCGCGAAGTGGTGCCGGTCAGCCTGTTCGACGAGGTGGACATTCATGACTGGCCCCAGGATCAGGATCTCACCATGCGCCTGGTGGCCGGCATCGCACAGGCCTGTGAGGCTGAGCCCGCGCTGAATGCCTGGTTTGATGCGCAGGGGCCCAGTCGGCGCTTGCTGAAGGATGTCCACATCGGTATTGCCGTGGATATGGATGCCGGCCTTTTCGTGCCGGTACTAAGGGATGTCGGGCACCGGTCGATGGCGGATTTACGCCGTGGGCTCAATGCCATGCGCGAGGACATCCGCAAGCGCGAAATCCCTCCGGCCGAGATGCAGGGGGCGACCATTACCCTGTCCAACTTCGGTATGCTGGGTGGACGCTTTGCCACGCCGATTGTCTCGCCACCACAGGTCGCCATAGTCGGTGCGGGAGAGGTGTACGAACGGGTTGTCCAGCATCACTCTGAGCTTTGTGCCCGGCGTCATCTGCCCCTGTCACTGACTTTTGATCATCGTGCGGCAACCGGTGGGGAAGCGGCCAGGTTCCTGCGGGCGCTGAAGGACTTCCTCGGGCAAAAGATGGCTGAGTTGCTATAGTTAAAGCATCTCACCGCTCGAGAACAGAACTTATGCCGTCTCAGATTGTCATCGTCGACGACGATGCCTTTTATGCCGAAATTCTCCTCGATCTTCTGCAGATGGAAGGTTATGAGGCGCAGCATTTTACCTCCGGGCAGGCCTGCCTTGATGTCATAGAGGCAAACCCCGGATTCGAAGCTGATGCCTTCATTCTGGATGTCGTCATGCCAATGATGGATGGCTATCAGCTGTGTGAAAAGTTGCGCGCAACGTCCCGCTTTGCGAAAACCCCGATTTTATTCGTTTCGAGTAAAAGTTCTCTGGAAGACCGCATGCGCGGGTACGAAGCTGGAGGTACCGACTATCTCACCAAACCCGCTCAGCCTGATGAGCTGAATGCCAAGCTACGTCTGGCGATTGATGCGGCAGCTACTCAGGTGGAACCGGTGGCCGAAAGCACGCCGGGTGGAGCCGGCCTTTCCAGTGAGGGACTGCTGGATTACGCCGAGCAACTGGAACAGCAAAATACGACTGACGGAGTGCTGGAAGTATTGCTCGAGCAGGCGCGGCAGGACGGGTTCACCCTGGCAGTACTGGTGCGGGGGGCAGAGGCCAATCGCTTTCGCAGTACCGATGACAGCCAGTCACCGATAGAGAAAGAGTTACTTGAACTGGCTCCGGCCAATCGGGCTCAGGTGCATTTCAATCAGCGGCTGATCGTGAACTATCCGGTCATTGCCTGTCTGGCACGTCGGGTACTTGGAGCGACTCAGGCAGAACAGGCCCGTTTCTGCCAGGATGTTGCCTTGCTGGTGAGAATGGCAGACCTGCGGGCCGGTCGTCTGGCCATGCAGTCTCAGTTTGCGGAAGAGCGGCGATACTGGATGGATCTTCTGCTCAAGGCAGAAGCCGGGATCAGTGCCCTGCAGGGGCAGGAAAACGGCGCTGGCGCGGGTATCGATGAACTGCTGGAAGAGTTTCTTATCAGCGTGAATGAGCGGATGATCGATCTGGCGTTGGAAGAAGATCAGGAAAAGGCCCTGAAGCAGAGTCTGGCGGAGCAGGCGAGACGACTGCAGGAGCAGCTCGGTGCCCATACCATCAGCGGCAAGGCTGTCACAGAGCCCTTCCGGGCTCTGGTTGAGACATTGTCACGCACCCTTTGAGCGGTCCTCCAGCAGCTTGTTGGTCAATGCCACGGAACCGGTGTAGGCTGTTACACCGAGCACCAGCAGCAGCGGCTGGATGAACATGGCAAAGGGTGGCACCGGGTCTGACATCATGATCAGCAGCGCAAACATGAGGCTGGGCACCAGTACCAGAAACACGGTGCCGGAGATCAGAAATGCCAGTCGCTCCTTGTATTGCAGCATCTTCGGGTCAATCAGCACGCCCAGTATGAACTTGACAACCGCAAGGCCTGCCAGAATGCCGGAAGCGATGGACAGATCATAGGAGCTGAGAACGGCCTTGATGTCCTGCTGCCAGAGCTTGAACACGGTGATAACGAGGTATGGCAGCAAAATGAACATGACATCGGCATAGGTGCCAAAAAGAATCCGCACCTGTCTTTCCTCGTCTTTCAGATCCGGCATGTCGGCACGCGTCGGCGCCGATTGTTCGTGAATCTCCTCATGTTCCGGTTGCACAGGCATCATCAGGTAAGTTCCTCCATTTTTTCCAGGTGGTCGAGAAGCTGTCGGTGAGCTTCATCGGCCAGACCGAACAGGGTTTCAATACGGGTGGGAAGCGCGTTTTCTTCCAGGGCATTTTCCAGGTTCAGACAGCACTCGCTCAGTGCCTCAGCGCCTATGCTGGCAGCAGCCCCTTTCAGGGTATGTGCCAGGCGGTGGGCGGTCTCACGATCCCCGCCGTCATAGGCCTCCACAACCTGGTCCATGGCATTGGCCTGACTCTCCCGAAAGCGCTGTAGCATCTTGTTCAGCAGTTTCTGGCTGCCACCCATCTGGGTCAAAGCCTTGTCCAGATTCAGCAGTGTGGCTGTCGCCCGGCCTGGCTGCTCTGCAAGCGCCGGCTGAACCGGGGTGGTGCTGCTGGCGCTTTCGGACCGCACACCCGCGGGCACCCGGGTATTTGCCGGAGCCCACTTCAGCAGGGTCTGATAAAGGCGCGCCTGGGACACCGGCTTACTTACGTAATCATTCATACCGGCCTGCAGGCAGCGGTTTCGGTCACCTTTCATGGCGTTGGCGGTCATGGCGATTACCGGCAAACGTGCATAGCGCGGGTTCTGGCGAATTTTCCGGGTGGCCTCGAACCCGTCCATGACGGGCATCTGCACATCCATCAGAACCAGGTCATAGAGTTTGTTATGCAGGGCATCCAGTGCTTCCTGGCCATTTTCAGCCACCTCAATGCGCATTCCGGCTTCCTGCAGAAATTCCATGGCAATTTCCTGGTTGAACGGTGTGTCCTCGACCAGCAGCACTTCCAGGCCTGCCAGCGGCGTCAGGTCATCAGGTAATTCCTTGCTGCGCTTGGTGAACTTGCGTGTGCTCTCAAGCCCCAGTGCGCTTTGCAGGGCTTCAAGCAGGGCGGAGGGGGTTACCGGTTTGACCAGCAACTGGCAGCCTGCATTTTCGGCCTGTTCATGTAAATGCGCTTCATTTGACAGGGCCATCTGGACGCAGGGCAGGTTTTTGAGGCCGGGTACTGCGCGAATCCCGGGTAAGGCCTCCAGAATATTGATGCCTTTCAGTTGGCGGTCAACGAGAACCAGGTCATGCCGGGCATCCTGGCACTGCTGTTCAAGATCACTGATCAGGTTATAGTCCGGTTCCATCCATTCGACTTCGCAGCCGAATCCACTCAGGGTTTCCATCAGCGCATCCCGGCCCGCATCCTGGTCATCCAGGAGCAGAATCCGCTTGCCCATTAGGGAGGCACCCTGATCCCTTTCATCGACGCCGGGCAGCTCTGCATCGGCAGGGGCTGTTTGCAGCTTGATGCGGAACCCGAAAATGCTGCCTTTGCCGGGGGTACTCTCTACCTGCATTTCTCCCCCCATCAGTTCGACCAGTTGCTTGCAGATACTCAGGCCCAGTCCGGTGCCGCCGTACTGGCGGGTTGTTGACCCATCAGCCTGCATGAAAGGACTGAACAGCTTGTTGAGTTGCTCCGGCGTGATGCCGATACCGGTATCACGCACACTGAAGCGCAGATCCACCCGGTCATCCTGTTCCTGCAGGCATTCTATGTGGATAACGACTTCGCCCTCTGCGGTGAACTTCACCGCATTGTTGGTAAGGTTGATCAGAATCTGTTCGAGTCTCAGCGGATCGCCAACCAGGCGGCGGGGAACACCGGGACTGATCTGGATGACGAGCTCCAGAGATTTCTCCGCCGCTTTCTGGGCCAGGATGTCCACCAGGTCATTCACCACTTCATGCAGATCAAACGACACCAGTTCCAGGCTCATCTTGCCGGCTTCAATCTTGGAGAAGTCGAGAATGTCATTGATGATGCCCAGTAGGGCCTTCGAAGAAGTTTCTATCTTCTGAAGGTATTCGCGCTGCTTGTTATCCAGCCGGGTTTTCTGTGCCAGGCTCGTGAAACCGATGATGGCGTTCATGGGGGTACGGATCTCATGACTCATGTTGGCCAGGAACTCACTCTTGGCCGTAGTCGACGCCTGCGCTGCCTCACGCTCGCGCAGGGCTTTCTCTTTCTCAATACGTTCCGTGATATCTGTCAGTGAGCCTTCAATGTAAGCCGGGTTGCCGGCACCATCGCGCACCAGGTGTGCCGAACTGCTGCCCCAGAAACGGCTGCCATCACGACGTAAATACTGGGCCTCATGCGCAACGATACGGCCTTTTTCCATCACCGTGTTTTCGAAAGCCGTACGATCTGACGGATTCACATAGCATTCCTGGCTGATGTCATCGGTGCCTTCAACCAGTTCTTCGGCCTTGTCATAACCAAAAACCCTGGCCAGCGACGGGTTGGCTGACAGAAAGCGTCCATCCAGCGAGCACTGGAATATGCCCTCGGTGGCATTCTCGTAAAGCTGGCGAAAGCGTTTGAGGTGTCCCGTGGCTCGCTGGTTGGCGGCTTCGGCTTCCTCACGGGCCACGATCGCGCGTCGTCTTTCCCGCTCCGTCGCCCGTCTTTGTTCGTTGATACGGTCGGCCAGTGCCAGAGACAGCATCAGGACATTGATGGTGGCGCCAATCTGAATGCCGTTTTCGGAGAAAAAGTTGTAGGGCACGACACCGAACAGATACAGCAGCGCAATCATCACCCCCCCCATGTAGCCGACCCAGGCCAGGGTGAAATAGCGGGCGGAGGCATAGCCCTGGCGCCAGACAGACAGGCCGATGGCCGTAGAGATCAGGGCGAACACGATGGTCAGGCGCGTACATAACTGAATCGCAAAGTTGTAGTCGGTGATGGTGGAAACCAGTGCCAGCCAGGCAGCCGAAAAAATCAGGAATTTCAGGATGCCATCGAGCATAGGGGCACGCTCGCGGGTCTGCAGGAAAGCTCTTGAGAACTGCAGCAGGAAGGCCCAGGTCACATTGAGCATGGTCGCTGTCAGATAATTGTTGTAGGGCAGGAACTGCTCACTGGACAGTTGCCAGGCCAGGCCGTTAATTGAAAACTGCCCCGCGATGAAGGAGGCGGTGGCCAGTACGTAGTAAAGGTAGGCGATATCGCGGATGGCCAGATAGACAAACAGGTTATACAGCAGCATGATGGCCATGACGCCGATAAAGGTGCCGTCAATCAGGCGGACACGGCTGATGTGGTTGCCCATTCCTTCCACACTGTAGAGCGTCAGCCCGAGTTGTTGTGAGGTTTCCGTTTCGACCTTGATCCATACGGGTGTCGCCACACCCGGCTGCAGGGTCACGCCGAAGGTGGTCCGGGGAAATATAAAGGCGTTGCCTGAAATATGGCGCAGGTCGCCTCCTTCAAAAGTATCCAGCAGTCCCCGCTCGTTGACATGATAGGCAGTTACCCGGTCCAGCAAGGGGTAGGTAAAGGAAATCCAGCGTGAACTCGGGCCCGTGTCGCGGCGAGGCTGATAGAGCAGGGTGAAACGTATCCAGTGGGTCTTGCGTTCAAACCCGAAGTTCGCCTCCGCACTTTCGATGCGGAAGAACTGGTCCTCCCGTTCTCCGGAGCGGATATCTTCCAGCGTCAGTGACTGGCTGGTGTCAGATAGATATTCCACCCGGTTTGCCAGCGGCAGTACATCATCCGCTTCACTGATCAGGATCAGCGCTTCCGCCGACGCACTGAGGGGCATCAGCAGCCAGATACCGACACACAGCAGATAAAACCCGGCCACTCGAAGGGCAGGCAGGACCTTGGTCTGGATTCTGGAATAACACGTGTTCAAGGAATACAACCGGGAGCCATTTCACGACAAGAATCGTTTCAGTATAGAACAGCGTCGGTTTCGCGCCCGGCCCTGCCAATAACTCTTGCTCCGGATAGACCGGCAGCCGTCAGTTGTGTGATGGCGTTCTCGGCCAGAGAGGCCGGAATCAGCGCCAGGTAGCCGCTGGACAGGGCGGCAGCTTCGGTCAGGCAGTCCCGGTCATTCAGCAAGGTGGAGGACAATTCCAGATGCCAGCCACATACCGCCAGGCTAAGCAGATCCTGTTTCAGCCCCTTTTCACTGAGCGGAATCAGTTGCTGCGCGCCGGCAGCCAGCAGTTGTTCACAAACCGACAGGGCCGGCATTCTCAGATGTTGCCAGCACTGCTCCAGTGGCAGGTGCGGGTGTTCACCCAGCAGGGGCTGCAGGATGGCGCGCCAAGAACCCAGCGGGTGAGAGAGAACCAGCGCGTAGCCGTCCTCATCAGTGCCCGCATCTTCCCTCTTCTGTTCGCGCGGGCGTCCCTGCAACTGGATCTGCAGGCGTGGCATGTCAGCCACATCGAGCCCCGACACAATGGTAAAAGCGAGACTGGGATGTTGCCCCCCCAGCGCTTCTTCAATACCCAATCGGATCTGGTCTGCCAGACCTCTGGGGTGCAGCTCGCTGGAGTCTGGCAGATCCAGCTGCACCTGAATGGATGTCAGGTCACGATAGCGCAGCAGGGCATGCGTAAGGCAGTGGTTAGTGGCGAGAAAACCCCAGCAACCGGCATCGGGCAGGGCCCGGCGAAATTGCCAGCTGCTTGCGCTACCGGCATTGAATCCTGGCAGGGCCATTTCATTCCGCTTCTTCAGGCGGTTTCGGGCCCGTCTTTCTTCGTGCCTGAGAATCTGCCGGCTGAAATAACCCTGGCTGTCAGCGGTCCGGTGCCAGAAGGCGGGTGGCCTGAGGCCGGTTAACTGTTGGCTGCGTCTGAAAAACTGGCGGGCCAGTCGGGACTGACTATGGCGGCTCAATGGACTGCGGTTAACCATTCCGGGAGACAGAATAATGTGGGGGTCCGGCTGGCAGACAAGATCTTCCTGCAAATGGAAAAAGCCCTGGCTCTGCATGCCAAGGCCGGTATTTTCCAGCCAGCCCGGCGGCCGGGCCTGCTCTGCCCATATCAGCTCATCCACCAGGAGGGTGGTTCCCCCGGACAGGGTGACTTCTCCCTGGTCGGTCAGATTCAGCAGGACACACCCACTGAGCACCTGGATTTTCCGGGCGATGGCTTTTTGTAAGGCCGACTCAATGCCCCTGGAACAGATCGCTTCCTCGTCCAGCGGCTCAGACGAAACCAGCGTGATTTTCAGGTTGCCCTTGTGAGAGCGATGGCGACTGCGGTAAGGGCGATGGCGCCTGGCCGGGCTCAGGGTCTGATCCAACAGCACAGCCAGTCGCAGCGACTCTTCGCTGACACCATGAATAAGCAAGTGATATCCGGCGGGCTCCTGAAGTTGCAGACGCGCGGTATGCAGCAGTTGTCTGCAGCGGTTTGGCCAGGTGCTCAGAGGGTGCAGCGGAAGTCCGAACTCACTGGTTTCGGCCGCAGCAGGTCGCTGACTCACCAGCGGTAGATCGATTGAGCAGACATCGTAGGCGATCGCCGGGTGGTGGTGACCGCGCACAAATTTTTCCTGGCGGTTAAGGGCGCTGGGCGTGTCCTGCAGAAAGCGCAGGCCGGCAGCAAGTGCCAGTGTATTCAGATTCAGCAGGGGGCGCGAGTGAATCGCCAGATGAGCCCCGGCGATGGCGTCCGCCGTACTGGCATCTCCTTGCGGAACCATCAGGGTGACCGCATTTCTTGCAGGCCGGCGCCTGGCCAATCCCCTCAGCAGAGCGCAGTGGAAGGGGCCCTCACCCAGCAGAAGGATTTGTCGCGGCTGGCTCACAGGTCGGACCATTCAGTCCAGATCTTCAGGCTCCTGAAACCGCTGAGGGGCTTCAGCGCTGACTGAAGTTTTGTTTCGAGCCCTTCCGGACGAAGGCCCCCGCCGAGGAAAAGCTCCACCTCAAAGCCACCTTTGAGATAGTGAATCAACAGTCGCGGTACTTCGGTTGCCGGTCTGTTTTCTGTCTTCAGCAGGTTTGAAACAACCTGTTCGACCTGCGGGCGCTCCGGCAACTGGTCAACGGTCAGAGACTGCTCACTCCAGGGGCCATCTTCTTCGGCATCGATATGGAAGGTCACATCACTGACATTCCGGTTGGCTTTCCTCAGTGCTTTGGTGGCGATAAGGCCGATATAGTGTCCTTCCGACACACTGACCCGAGGGGGAACCTGCAGGTGCAGATCTACGACCACATCGGGGCCGACCTGGCGCGCCCGCAATGAGTGAACGCCGCGAGTCTGCGGCACGCGATCGGCCGCTGCCTGCAGTTCAGTCAGTGTTTCTTCTGAAACGGCACTCTCGACCAGTTCCCGCATGCCCTTCCAGGCCAGCTGCCAGCCAATACGGGCTACCATGATGGCAATCACAACGGCTCCGATGATATCCAGCCAGGTCATGCCAGCCATTGCGCCGAGTACAGCCAGGAATACCACGATAGAGGACAGGGCGTCGGATCGGGAGTGCCAGGCGTTGGCAATCAGCAGATCCGAGTTCAGGGCTTTTCCATGTTTCAGTGTGTAGCGGAAAATCCACTCCTTACTGATAATGGAAAGAGCCGCAATCACCAGAACCGGCCACTCCGGAGCCTGCAGGGGTTGGTCCTGAAACAGGCGCAGTATCCCGTCATAGCCGAGTGCACCGGCCACGGCGATCAGCAGACTGCCCAGTGCGACGGTGCCCAGCGTCTCGATTTTTCCGTGTCCATAGGGGTGATCATAGTCGGGTGCCTGGTGGGCATAGCGGGCGACGACGATGACCATAATGTCGGAGGCAGCATCCGTCAGACTGTGAATTCCATCAGCAACCAGAGCCTGACTGTGACCAACCAGACCAACGAGAATTTTGAGCAGACCGAGAACAATGTCCAGCAGCATGCCCCACAGGGTCACCCGGGTGGCGATGGCTTTTTTATCCTCGTAAGACTGACTCATGAATGTTCCGTTTTTTGCGCTGGTTCACATTTTTTGCTATATTGGTCGAAAAATATACAAAAGGTAGGCCGCCATGCCAGACACTGATCGAAGGGGAGCGCCTCGCATGCCCCTAAAGGTAGATGTTTCTGTGGGCTCACGCAATTGCGCCCGTGAGCGCCGCTTTGAAACCGCTGATGCCTCGGAAAGCGGAGTTTCGCTGCGCGGTGCGGCGGGAGCGTTCGCCATCGGTGACATCGTATCACTGCGGGTGAATGGATTGCTGCACGATCGCAGCCCCAGAGTAAACGCGCAGGTCGTGCGTCAGACAGGGCAGGGCGTTGCGCTTAACTATCTGAATTAACACAAGCCGCTGATTCTGTGGCTGCACCATTTGTCTGTGCAGCCAGATGATGTCTGGCCATCGCCCCTTTCCCAGCCCCGCAGCTCTGGTATACTGCGCGCCGTCATGGCCATCTCCCAGAGCAGTCTTTATGTCTTACTCCCTTGTCCGCAACTTCCTGTTCCGTCTTGAGGCAGAACGAGCCCACGATGTCACACTGTCTCTGCTGCGCAGGGCTGAGAAGCTTCGTTTGCTGAAGCCTTTCCTTCCGGCCCCTGTGGCCAGTCCGGTCAAGCTAATGGGCATTGAGTTCCCGAACCGGATCGGCCTGGCCGCTGGACTGGATAAAAACGCCACCTGTATCTCCGGGCTGTCCAGACTGGGCTTTGGCTTTATCGAAGTGGGAACGGTGACGCCCAGGCCACAGGCCGGGAACCCGAAACCACGGCTCTTCCGACTGGAAGACCGGTATGCGCTGATCAACCGGATGGGCTTTAACAATGACGGTGTGGATGCTCTGGCCGAGCAGGTGCGCCGCAGCGGTTTCAAAGGGGTGCTGGGCATCAACATCGGCAAGAACAAGGACACGCCGGCAGATCAGGCGCTGGATGATTATCTGATTTGTCTGGATAAGGTCTATGAGCTCGCTTCCTATGTCACAATCAACATCAGTTCACCCAACACACCGGGACTGCGCGCTTTGCAGCTCGGTGAGTCGCTGAAGACTTTGCTTGCCGGTCTGAAGGCGCGGCAGCTGGTGCTCGAAAAACGGCATGGGCGCTATGTGCCCCTGGTGATCAAGGTGGCACCGGATCTGGTGCCGGAAGAAGTGATTATGGTCGCCAGACAGTTGACTGAGCAGGGCATGGATGGGCTGATTGCAACCAACACCACCCTGTCGCGTGCAGGTGTCGAAGGGCATGCCAACGGTAAGGAAACCGGTGGGCTGAGCGGTGCTCCCCTGACTCAGCGGGCTGATGAAATCCTGGCGGCTTTCCGTGAGGCTTTGCCTGAAGGCTTCCCCATTATTGCCTCAGGCGGTGTAATGACGCCACAGGACGCCCAGCGCAAACTCTCCAGTGGCGCTGACCTGGTACAGATTTATACCGGACTTATTTACGGCGGGCCGGCGCTCATTCACAACTGCGCGAAACTGGCCTCAGCGATCTGACGGGCCCTTCGTCTGAGCAGCCGGGTCAGATAGACCCGAGGTTTGACGGTTCCACTGATTTGCCACTCGCGGAGCATGCCCTGCAAAGGCGGAAGGCACTGTTCCACAGACTCAAGCGCGTCCCTGAGACACTGTCGCGAACCGGATCGGCCTTCTTCGAGCAGGGTTTCTGCTGCGCCAGCCAACTCAGCAATGGCGAAGGCTTTTGACTGTTGTGCGAAGGCTCTCAGGTCAGCCAGTGACCGGGATAGTCGATTCAGGAGCTGGCTATCTGGCGTTATCGCTCTGGCCTGAGTGATCAGCTGACCCAACTCGTTAAGCTGGCGAGAGGGGGACCGGCTCTGAGACTGGATGCTGGTCTGGCAGAAGCTGTCGAAAGTCTGCATCAGTTGCTGATGGCTTGCATCTGCCCGGTTTCCCAAAGCAGCCGGGCTCCTGTCTGGATTCTCCAGATCCGCCAGTGAATGTGTCAGGAGGGTTTCCAGCGCATGAAGGCTGCGAATCATCAGGCCGGCCTGTTTTTCAGTTTGTGAGGCTTGCGCATGGCTGAGGTGCTGCCAGAAGGTTTTCATGCCGGCCGCAAAGGATGCCAGTTCTGACAGCGAAAGCCAGTGGGCCCCATCAGTCAGTACCTGCATCTCGCGGAGCAGTTCTGCCGGTATGCCCCGGTCTGGCTGCTGGATCCACGCAATTGTCAGGGACTTGATGGTTTCCAGCCCTTGTTCAGCTTCGGCCCTGAACACCTCACGCAGGGAAGTTTCGGTGATTTTTCTTTGACTCTCATGAGCCGGGCCGGTCACGTACTCTTGTTCAGCAGGCTGGATGCCGTCAGGCCGTACCTGGCGGGCCTGACTCAGTTTTAGTGAAATGGCCCGGCTGAGTTCGGCGCGGGTAAACGCGGACAGCCGGCTCAATTCTGCCGGATCAAGTTCATACAGGAAAATCTCTCCCGCGCCCTGCAGGCTGGCGATCAGTTCGGTACTTTTCACGACCGGGAGAAACGGGGTGTTCCTGTGCTGGCGCAGCATTTGTGTCAGTGCTTCGGGCATGCTCAGGCCATCTACCGGATCGCTGCCGGTGATCGACCCAACAGCGCGCGGGCGAACCACATAGGGAATGAGCCCCTGGGGATCCGGGTCAGCAATGATCTTCAGGCCGGTTTGCATAAGCGCAGTACGCGGGATACCAAGCAGCAGGTCGTCCTGCATGTCACGAACCGCCAGCCGGGGAAGGGTAAAAGCGACACCGTCCGGCGCTTCGATGGTGTAATCGTAGTAAAGGCATTCGGTAGCATCGGTATGCGCACAAAAGTGCCCGCTCAGCCAGGAAAGGTAAGCCGGTACGGCCTGTCTGGAGGGGCACGGGTCCTTTGCCGGCCGGATTGTTTTTGTCATTTGTATTGCCAATTGGGTCCGGCGGGAACGACCGGAAAAACGTCCATGTGAATCCCTAGACTATCCCAAAAAACAGGGCAGGAGGCTTTTACCTTCCGAAACTATGAACTGGTTATGCCTTCTCGCCGGATGATCGCCGGAATACGGCGGTTGAGCCAGGGTTCAAGGGCTTCCCAATAAAGAATGATAAGCCAGGCGAGCACGGGAAGGGCGCCGAGCCATAACAGAAAGGCCCCGAACTGCAGGGCCTGCAATTGCAGCAGGGCAGGGCCGATCAGGAGAAAGATCGCGAGTCGCCGCCTTTCGCCTGACCGGTCCCTGCCAGTCACCCTCCCGATTCCTCGCGCATCGTGCGGTGTCCGATTCTGAGAAGCTTTGCGATGAGCCCGAAGTCGCTTGGGGTCTGTGGCGCAAAGCTGAATAATCCCGATCAGACTGACTGCGATGGCCAGTATGGCTATGCCTATACTCAGCATGCTGGCGCCTCCGTCAGACTGGGTACGGAGCGGGGCTCTTTTCGCAAATAGTACAGGCCAAGGAAGATCCAGGTCAGATCCAGAAGGATGACCCATACGTTTCCGGCCTGCAGCAGAAATACCCACAGCTCTCCGCTGCTCAGGGTTCGCAACACCGGCAAACTCAGAAGTGACCAGCCCAGCCATTGCCGGAAAGTGGCGTTCAACGAAGTGAGATCTGAAGTCCTTCTGGCGACCAGTACACAGGCGGCTGACCCCAGTAAAAAGCCCCAGGCTGGCCAGGCAGACGACCAACCCAGCCCCTGGGCAAAAAGGAAAGCGATGCTGGCAGTGACCAGTGAGAAAGGTAAGCCGTAACCCACGGTGGAGAGGGCTTTAGCCATCCATTGCCATTGTTGCTCTGCTTCACGCCGGATAACCCATAACTGTAAACCGCTGAGCGTGACGTAACAGAGCGCAAGCCCCAGTACCAGCCAGATCAGTTTGGAAAACCATCCGGCAAAGTTCCCGAAGTGCAGGGCGCTGATCAGGTTGAATAAAGTGTTTCCGGTCGAGGGTTGCGTGCCAATGCGCGGCTTACTGCCGAGATACTCGCCGCTGGCGGCATCAAACTGATGCTGGGTGGCATTGATGTCTCCGCCATGCGGCCAGTGAAAGGTCAGTGCCTTGGCATCTGCTCGGCCCCAATGTATCACGGAGAGAAATACCGGATCGGTACCGGTCATGGATTTCGACTTGGCGAGAATGGTGTCCAGGTTGGCCAACTGATGCGGGGTTTCGTCTCCGGGTTCGGGCACACCAATGAGCGTTTCGATCATTTTCTCCTGGTCTCCGCCGAAGGCGGTCATGGCGATGACCGGTAATCCCAGGGAAATGGCGAAACTGAAGAAAGCACCAGTCAACGCCAGAATGATGGAAAACGGCACTGACCAGGTGGCAGCCAGATTGTGCTGATCCCTGGCTTTCAGTGCGCGACTGGATTGCCTGGGAGAAAGAAACATGTCCTTGATCAGGTGACGGTGCAAAATGATACCACTGATTGCCGAGACCAGAAGCACCAGGCCCAGAATACCGGTCAGATACAGGCCCCAGGGATCCGGCGCGTGCAGATTGACATGCAGATCGACCAGAAACCGCTCCAGCGCGCTGGCCGGGTCATCGGGCAGATCTTTACCATAACCTTCGTCCCGCGCCAGCACTTCACCGGTCTTTGCATCCAGCCGGTAACGAACGCCGATATCTTCAATCTGTCCGTTTGGGGTAGTTTCGTGGGTATGAAAGAAGACAACCAGTTCCCCTGCCGGGTTGTTGAACAGGTTGACGTCTTCCAGATAGCGTTCGTCCACCTGTCCGGAAAGTGGCCGGACATGCCGGTCAATAGATTGAGTCAGCGGGGACTGAACATCGCGTCCACTGACAGACCACAGGCCAAGTTCGTCAGCGAATACTGCGATGGCACCCGTGAATACGACAACGTAGAGCGCAAGGCCCAGCAAGACACCTGACCACCCGTGTACGTCCAGTACCCGAAGTGTTCTTTCCCTGGATAGCTTGATCATGAAAAAGCTCCTGAGATTGAAAGGCCCACGACCAGGGCATTGGCAAAGAACAGCCCGAAGAGCACGCCTGTGGCTCTCTTCAAATCGCTTTCGAGCACAACATACATGAAGATGACTGCCCAGATAACCGGGAAGAGAACCATCGCGTAAACCAGGTTGTCTACACCGGCCTCACCCCTGGGCAACCACAATGAGGAAGTGGCCATCATCAGAATTGATACCAGGAGCGTCAGCGGGCCTGCCAACCAGTAGCGGGCATAGCGTGAGAGGCCCAGAGGGCCGTCAATGGTTTGGGTGAAGCGCTGCAAATTCATAGTATTTCCGGGGTTGGTCAAGCTTATCAAAGATCCAGGGTCAGACTGGCAGTCGCATTGAGCGGCTCACCCGGATGTACGCTGCGCGCGGTTCCGCGCTCCAGCTGCTGCTTATCCCGACCACAAGCGAGGTGAGGCAAAAATGTTTCACAGCTTTCATTCATCAAATTCCTTTTTCATTGCTTGGGTCTTCCGGCCAGAGGGTGGCTATGTGCAGCCAAGCTTCCAGTCTGGTGTGGAGATTTTGTAATTTTTGAATAGTAAACAATTGTCATTAACTTTTATATAACTTAAGCTCCGCTCCCTGTACACAAGGTTATTTTTCATGGGAGTTAGCGTGAAACTGAAAAAAAGATACCCCCTGATTTTGGGGACTGCCCTCACTGGCAGCCTGTTGGCGCAGGCAGAAGAGCAGAGACAATCGGTCACCGATGGTGCTCCGATCGAAAACGAGACGCTGGTCGTCAGTGGCTCTGAGAGCTCGCAAAACACCGGTGACTATCTGGCCAAGGACAGCAGCGCAGCCACCGGGCTGCAGCTTGGTCCACTCGAGACGCCACAGGTGGTGACCACCGTGACATATCAGCAGATCCGTGACTTTGCCCTGGATGATCTGGAAGACCTGCTTTCGATGACACCGGGTGTTAGTGTGGAAAGAGTTGAGACTGATCGTACCTACTATACAGCGCGAGGTTTCGACATTATCAATTTTCAGCTGGATGGAATCGGTGTGCCTTCCGTCTACGGTGTCCAGATCGGAAATCGTGATACGGCCATCTACGACAAAGTGGAAGTGCTCAAGGGCGCCAACGGACTGATGTCGGGCTTTGGAAGCCCCTCGGCAACCGTGAATCTGGTACGTAAGCGTCCGGGCGTGGACACGGATGCCGGCATAACAGCCACCTATGGAGCCTGGCAGAGAAAAAGGCTGCAGGGCGAAGTCAGTGGTGCGCTGAACGACAGTGGCAGTATCAGGGGGCTTTTTGTCGGTGCTTTTGAAGACAAGGCATCCTATCTGGACCGTTATGAAACCCGGCATCATGTCGGGTATGCGGCGATAGAGGCGGATCTGAGTGAGACCACGTTGTTGACCTTCGGCTACAGCTACCAGTCCGGTGATTCCGACAGCCCGCTTTGGGGCGCCTTGCCGCTGCGCTATAGCAACGGATCACCGACCAACTATCCGGTATCGAGCAGTACCTCGGCAGACTGGTCGCGCTGGGATAACGAACAACAGGATGCCTTT
>JAUIAZ010000374.1 GCA_030427465.1 Gammaproteobacteria bacterium
ATGCGCTGGCGCAGGTCCTCATCAACAAAGGGAGAAGGGGCTTCTTCCACCACCTTCTGGTGCCGGCGCTGCACTGAGCAGTCCCGCTCGCCCAGATAAACGGCGTTACCATGCTGGTCGGCAAACACCTGAATCTCAATATGTCGCGGTTCAATCAGGGCCTTTTCGAGGATTAGCTCACCACTGCCGAAAGCGTTTTTTGCCTCGGAGCTGGCCGTCTTGATCTGTGCGGGAAGATCCTGTTCGTTGTTCACCAGACGCATGCCGCGCCCGCCACCCCCTGCGCTGGCTTTCAGCATCAGCGGGAAACCGATGCGTTGGGCTTCACAGATCAAGGTATCTTCGGACTGGTCTGCCCCTTCATAGCCGGGGATGCAGGGAACATCGGCTTCCAGCATGGCGATCTTGGAGAGCCGCTTGCTGCCCATGAGCTCAATCGCCCCCTGCGGCGGGCCGATAAACACAATGCCTGCGTCTTCACAGGCGGCCGCGAATGCGCTGTTCTCCGACAGGAAGCCGTAACCAGGGTGAACGGCATCCGCGCCGGTTTTGCGACAGGCGTCCAGAATCACGTCTGCCTTCAGATAGGATTCGGAGACGGTTGCTGGCCCGATACAGACTGCCTGGTCGGCCAGTTGCACATGAGGGGCATGGCGATCGGCCTCACTGAACACCGCAACGGTGTCGAAACCCAGAGATTGCGCCGTACGAATCACCCGGCAGGCGATTTCTCCGCGGTTGGCCACCAGAATTTTATGGAAGGGGCTGTGCTGAGTCATATGGTCTCTCTCTATTCCGCCCAGCGGGGCAAACGTTTCTGCATGAAGGCCATGGTGCCTTCCTGACCTTCATCGCCCTGCACACTGCGGGCAAAGTCGTCGGCGGCCTGATCCAGCAGGGCATCCAGCTCGGTGCCATTGCGACAGTCGGCGGCCTGGAGCAGGAGTTGTTTGGTCATGGCATTGGCCCCCGGTGCACAGCGGCGGAGCTGTTCAAGTGTTTCGCGCAGGGCTTCCTCCAGGGTGTCATCATCGTGACAGGCGTGGGCAATACCGAGGCGCAAGGCTTCACTGCCATCGAAGCGGGCACCGAGCAGAGCCAGTCTGCGGGCGTTGGTCAGACCGATCCGCTTGACCACAAAAGGCGCGATTTGCGCAGGTGGAATACCGAGACCGGTTTCAGGCAGACCGAACTTGGCTTTGGCATGGGTGATTGCCACGTCGCTGACACAAGCCAGACCGAAGCCCCCACCAAGCACGGCGCCTTCCAGCACCGCCACCACGGTCAGGGGGCTGTGGTTGACGCGCGTGATCATGCGCCCGAATTCCCGGTTCAGGCTGCGGAAAGGATCTTCCGAGGCACTGCCCAGAGCGGCTCTCGCATTGGCCATGTCACGGATATCTCCGCCGGCACAGAAATGGCCTTCTGCGCCCCTGAGAACAACCGCGCGGTATTCGCCGCTGCTTTCCGCACTGTCAAAGACCTGCTGCAGCTCCCTGACCATTTGCAGGCTCATGGCGTTGCGGCTTTTGGGGCGATTCAGGGTGACATGCAAAATGTCACGGTCCGGCGTGAGTCGCAGCGTTTCCAGTGATTCCGGTTGCATCAGTGCCTCCTCAGGATTTCTTCTTGCTAGGCAAGGTGCCCATCAGTTTGCAGATAATGCCCAGCATGATTTCATCTGCACCGCCGCCGATGGAGACCAGGCGAACGTCTCGGTAGGCCCTGGAAACCGGGTTGTCCCACATGAAGCCCATGCCCCCCCAGTACTGCAGGCAACTGTCAGTCACTTCGCGACCCAGACGCCCGGCCTTGAGCTTGGCCATGGAAGCCAGCTTGGTGACGTCTTTGCCGGCCACATAGGCTTCACAGGCCTGATAGGTGAGCGCGCGCAGACATTCGATTTCGGTCTGCAGTTCGGCCAGCCGGAAGTGAATCACCTGGTTATCGATCAGCGGCTGTCCGAAAGTCTTGCGCTCCCGGCAGTAGGCGATGGTCGAGTCCACGCAGTTTTCCAGGGCTTTGATCACGTTGGCCGCGCCCCACAGGCGCTCTTCCTGAAACTGCAGCATCTGCATCATGAAGCCGCTGCCTTCCACCCCGATGCGGTAGCGCTGCGGCACGCGCACATCGTCGAAGAAAACCTGGGCGGTTTCCGAGGTGCGCATGCCGAGCTTGTCGAGATGCGGCCCCAGGCTGATACCCGGCGTATTCATGGGCACAATGATCAGCGACTTGTTCTTGTGGGGTTTGTCTTCCGATGTGTTGGCCAGCAAGCAGATAAAGTCAGCCTGTGGCGAGTTCGTGATCCACATTTTGTGACCGTTGATGATGTAGTCGTCACCATCCTGGCGGGCCGTGGTTTTCATGCCGGCCACATCAGAACCGGCGGTGGTTTCACTGACACCGATACAGCCGATCTTTTCGCCGCGGATAGCCGGTGCCAGAAACTCTTCTTTCTGTTCTTCGGTGCCGAAGCGGGCAATGGCGGGCGTACACATATCCGTCTGCACGCCGACAGAGAGTGGTACGCCACCCGCCAGGCAGGTGCCCAGTTCCTCAGCGGCGACCAGGTTGTAGGAATAATCCAGCCCCATGCCGCCGTACTTCTCGGGTTTATGGATGCCCAGAATACCGAGTTCGCCCAATTGCCTGAATATTTCGCGTATCGGGTAGGTGCCCGACTTTTCCCACTCATCGACGTGTGGATTGATCTGCTGTTCGACGTAGTTTTTGACCGTACGGCGGATCTCGTTATGTTCTTGTGTGAATTGCATACCTTACCTCGTTAGTCGTGTTTTAGAGTCGGGCGACACCAAAGGTGTTGCTCCTCAGTGGGCGGTGATCCGCTTCCTGGCAGATGTCCAGCAGGTAAGCCAGGACACGGCGGGTATCGCGGGGGTCTATCAAACCGTCATCCCAGAGCCGGGCGGTGCCGTAAAGGGCGGTTGACCCTTTGTCGAGTTTCTCGGCAGTGGCTTTTTCGATGGCATCCAGCATCTTGGGGTCTGGAGTCATGCCCATCCTGGCCTGTTTTTCTTCAGTGACTATACGCAGAACCTTGCCTGCCTGGGCTCCCCCCATGACCGCTGTGCGGCTGTTGGGCCAGGCGAAAATGAAGCGTGGATCCAGGCCCCGGCCACACATGGCATAGTTGCCTGCGCCGTAGGAGCCGCCTACTACCAGCGTCAAACGGGGGACTCTGGCATTGGCCACGGCCTGCAGCATTTTCGAGCCATGCTTGATGATGCCGTTCTGCTCCGAGTCGGTGCCGACCATGAAGCCGGTGGTGTTGTGGAAGAACAGGATGGCGATGTTGCTCTGTTCGCAAAGCTGGATGAACTGGGCCGCCTTGGCTGCGCCGGCCGGGGTAATCGGTCCGTTGTTGCCGATGATGCCGCAGGATTTGCCCTGGATCTTGATAAAGCCACAAACGGTCTGGTTGTCGAATTCAGGTTTGAAATCGAGGTAATCGGAAGCGTCGGC
>JAUIAZ010000040.1 GCA_030427465.1 Gammaproteobacteria bacterium
GGATCTTCCATCATAAAAAAACCAGGTCAACGACCATTATAGCGGTTAATTCTGGTATACACTGAGCGGCAAAAAAAAGTGAGACCCACATGCGACAACTCCACCAACTGCCAGCATTCACTCTGGCATCCATGATTCGTGAAGGCGAAGTCAGCAGTCGCGAAGTCACAGAATACTTCCTGGGCCGCATTGATCGCCTCAACCCGGATCTGAATGCGGTCGTCTGGCTGGATCGGGAAGAAGCACTTCGCGCTGCGGACCGGGCTGACCTGGAACTGCGGAAAGCAGAAGCAGATCCGGGCCCCTTGCATGGTGTGCCGATGACCCTGAAGGACTGCTATGAAGTTCTGAACATGCCAACTACAGCAGGTAGTCCAACCCTGAAGGATCACTACCCGGCCCGCGACAGTGCCGTTGCGGCAACACTCAGAAAAGCCGGAGCGATTATCCTCGGTCACACCAATGTGCCTCTCTGGGCCTCGGACCTGCAAAGCTACAATGCCGTCTACGGACGCAGCAATAATCCCTGGGACCGGACACGTACTCCGGGTGGCTCCTCTGGCGGAGCGGCTGCTGCACTGGCCGCCGGAATGACCCCGCTGGAGGTCGGCAGTGACATCGGCGGATCCATCCGCACTCCTGCGCACTTCTGCGGTGTTTATGGCCACAAACCGACTCAGGGCCTGATCCCCTTGCGCGGACATGTGCCGGGCCCCCCCGGCGTTGTCTCTCCCCCGGATCTTGCCGTGGCCGGGCCAATGGCCAACACGATTGATGATCTGGAAAAGCTCTTCGATATACTGAGACAACCCGACTATAGCGACCGGAACTTTATCCGCCTTGACTTGCCTGATCCCAGGTTCCGCTCACTGGCCGACTGCCGGGTCGCCCTCTGGTTCAAGGATCCTGACAGCCCGATCGACAGCGAAGTGGATGAAGTCTACCACCGGTTGATTGAGGCGTTGAGCCGCGCCCGCTGCCCCTGGCAGTACCAGTCTCCCTTCGATCTTTCCCGCATTCTGCCCATCTACTTCAACCTGCTCGGCAGTGTGATTGGCCCAACTCTGCCCTCTGGCCCAAGAATGCAGATGCGCCTGGTCGGCTGGCTGTCCCGCTTCATCCGCCTGCCTAACCTGAGCGCCGGGATGGAACAGTTTGCACGCGCGGCCAACCAGAGTCATGGCGATTGGGCGCGCTGGAATGAACTGCGACACCAGTTGATCCATCATATTGAAGGTTTTTTCGATCAATTTGATATACTCCTGTGCCCTGTGACCCCCACGGCGGCAATTCCACACCAGACAGACATTCCGTTCGAGAAGCGCAAACTGAAAGTGAGCGGCCGTTTACGGCCCTACTCGGACCTGATGACCTGGATCGCTCCGGCCACCTGCCTGGGTTTGCCGGCGACTTCGGCACCGGTGGGTCAGACCTCGGGCGGTCTGCCGGTGAATGTCCAGATCATAGGGGGAAGGGGCATGGATCGACAAACGCTTGAATTCGCCCGCTTGCTCAGCAAAGAAGGCCTTGGGTTCAACAAACCGGGGTAAGCTCGTGGGGTTCAGTATTTTTTCTGACGGGAATGTAAATGGACGTAACCGCACAACGGCAGCTATGCTATTGATTGCACAACTCATTAGGAGAATTATGGCATGAGCCTATTTTGGGTTCCGTTGCTACCCATGCTCGGTATCCTGATCCCGGTATTCGCCGCCCGCAGAGGGCGTAATTTCTGCGCTACGGCCACCGCTCTGCCTCCGGCGATTGCGCTGGGCGTGCTTCTCTCTCATGCCGGTGCCGTATTTGACGGCGAAGTGGTTCGTGTCAGCCAGTCCTGGATTCCCCAGCTGGGGCTGGATTTCTCGGTTCACCTGGATGGACTTGCCTTCCTGTTTGCACTGCTGGTCCTGGGTATCGGCCTTCTCATCATTCTCTATGCGCGCTACTACCTGTCGGAAAGGGAAAACGTCGGTCAGTTTTACAGTTATCTGATGATGTTCATGACAGCGATGCTTGGCATCGTTGTGTCTGGGAATTTGTTGCAGCTCTGGTTTTTCTGGGAGCTCACCAGCATCAGTTCATTTCTGCTGATCAGTTTCTGGTCACACAAGGCTGAGGCACGCCAGGGCGCCAGAATGGCCCTTACCATCACCGGAGGCGGCGGCCTGGCCCTGCTTGCCGGTGTGATACTGATCGGTGAGATCGTCGGATCCTATGACCTGCATACCGTATTGAACAGTGGCGACCTGCTGCGCGAACACGCGCTTTATCCGGTGATTGTGATTCTCGTACTGCTCGGCGCCTTTACCAAATCGGCTCAGTTTCCCTTCCATTTCTGGCTGCCCCAGGCCATGGCGGCACCGACCCCCGTCAGTGCCTATCTGCATTCGGCCACGATGGTCAAGGCGGGTATCTTCCTGATGGCACGACTTTATCCTGTCCTTTCCGGTACCGATCTGTGGTTTGTCATGGTCTGCTTCACGGGTATGCTGACACTGCTGATCGGAGCTTATGTTGCTCTCTTCAAGCATGATCTGAAGGGCCTGCTGGCCTACAGTACCATCAGTCACCTGGGCCTGATAACGCTTCTGCTCGGCCTGAACAGTCAGATGGCGGCGATCGCAGCCGTGTTCCACATCATCAACCATGCCACCTTCAAGGCCTCCCTGTTCATGGCTGCCGGGATCATCGACCATGAAACCGGAAGCCGTGACATGCGCCAGCTCAACGGCCTCTGGAAGTACATGCCGCACACGGCCACACTCGCCATGGTGGCCTCTGCATCCATGGCCGGCATCCCGCTTTTCAATGGTTTCCTGTCCAAGGAAATGTTTTTGGCAGAAACCTTGGGCCAGAGCCTGCTGGGGGCCCTTTCCTGGGTCATTCCGGTCACCGCGACCATCGCCGCAACCTTCTCGGTGGCCTATTCCGTCCGTTTCATCCATGACGTGTTTTTCAACGGCGAGCCGGTCAACCTGCCCAAGACACCACATGAACCCCCACGCTATATGAAAGTGCCCGTCGAGATTCTGGTGGCCCTATGCGTACTGGTTGGTATCTTCCCCAGCTTCATCATCGGCGATCTGCTCTTCACCAGTGCCGCTTCGGTCATTCACGGGGAGTTGCCGGACATCAAACTGTCCATCTGGCATGGGTTCAACATGCCGCTGGCCATGAGTGTGATTGCCATGGTGGGTGGCGTCTGGATCTACACTCAGCGCAAGGTTCTGTTCGACATTCAGGCCCAGTTTCCGGAGCCAGAACCACGCCGGATTTTTGAGCATGTGATCAGTTGGTGCGTGCACCGGTGCCAGCAGTTCATCCAGTTCATCGACAATGGCAGCCTGCAACGCTACCTGTTCCTCTTTATTCTGTTTACCCTGATTCTGCTGGTTGAGCCGCTGACGGAAATGACCGGATCTGCCGGCAATCTGCCTCGCCTGCCAGTCGATCCGGTTGTGGTACTGGCTTTTGTGATTCTCTGTATCGGAACCGTTGCAACCATGATGTTCCACCGGCAGCGGCTCATTTCCCTGGTCATGCTGTCAATTGTCGGGCTGATTGTTTCCATTGCCTTTGCCTACTTCTCGGCTCCTGACCTGGCTTTGACCCAGCTTTCGGTGGAAGTTGTCACCATCATCCTGCTGCTGCTGGCCCTGTTTTTCCTGCCCCAGACCACGAAGAAGGAAACCCGCCCGGCCCTGGTCGCACGCGATCTTGGCCTGGCCACCATGGTCGGGGGCATTGTCGGTACACTTTGCTACGCCATGATCACCCGTCCGATCGACAGTATTTCAGACTTCTTCCTGGCCAATTCCAAAACCGGGGGCGGCGGTACCAATGTGGTCAACGTCATACTGGTGGATTTCCGTGGCTTTGATACCCTGGGGGAGATTGCCGTACTCGGCATAGCGGCCCTGGGAATCTACAAAATCATTGCGCGGATGCGTCTTTACATGCCTTCCGCAGACGGGGACGGGCGCTTCTGGTCTGGTGACCCTCACCCTCTGATGCTGCGGGTAATTTCCCAGGCACTTCTGCCCCTGGCATTACTGGTGTCCGTCTTTATATTCCTGCGCGGGCACAACCTGCCGGGAGGAGGCTTTATTGCCGGGCTCATTACGTCCATTGCCATCATCCAGCAGTACATTGCCCATGGCGTGGAATGGATCAAGCCACGACTCACCGTCAATTATCAGTGGCTGATCGGTTCCGGTGTGCTGATCGCGGTGCTGGCAGGTATGGGTAGCTGGGCCTTCGGCAGGCCTTTCCTCACTACCTGGTTTGATTATTTCTCGCTGCCCATTGTCGGCAAGTTTGAACTGGCCAGTGCCCTGGTATTTGACCTCGGCGTGTATCTCACCGTAATCGGCGCCACCCTGCTGATTCTGGCGAACCTGGGCAAGCTGACTACTTCACACAGACCTCAGGAGACTGAATTATGATGGAAGGCATGTTCGCCTTTGCTGTCGGCTTGCTGACCGCTGCCGGCATTTTCCTGATATTGCGTCAACGGACGTTTCCGATCGTTGTCGGAATCACCATGCTGTCCTATGCCGTGAACCTGTTTCTGTTTTCTTCAGGGCGTCTGACTACCAACGGGGCAGCGATTCTCGGCCAGTCGGAAGGCTATGCCGACCCTCTGCCGCAGGCACTGGTCCTGACCGCCATCGTTATCGGCTTCGCCATGACCGCCTTTGTCGTCATTCTCGCCATGCGGGCCCGAGCCGATCTTGGCAACGATCATGTCGATGGCCGGGTACCGGCTGAGGATGAAAAAGACTCCGGTCTGACGGGTCGGAGAAAAGTCCTGTGATGGCTCATTTGCCCATACTGCCCATCCTCATCCCCTTGCTGACAGCGCTCCTGCTGTTATTGCCGCCACTGACAACAAGCCTCTTACGTCAGCGCCTGGCTTCGTGCATCGGTATGGGCATTACCCTGCTCGTGAGCATTCTGCTGTTACAGACCAGTCTGGACGGCACCCAGATCTATGCGCTCGGCGACTGGCAACCCCCTTTCGGCATCGTGCTCTGGGCTGACCCCATGGCAACTTTACTGGTCACCCTGTGCACCATCCTGGCTTTCGCCACGCTGCTATCCAGCGTGGGTGGCCATGACAAGGGCGGTATGTTTTTTCACCCGCTGTTCCAGTTCCAGATCGTTGGGATCAACGGAGCGTTCCTGACCGGAGACCTCTTCAACCTGTTTGTGTTCTTCGAAATTCTCCTGATCGCGTCCTATGCCCTGCTGATCCATGGTGGCGGCAAGGAAAAAACCCAGGCCGGGTTTCATTACGTGACCCTGAACCTGCTGGGCTCCGCCTTCTTCCTGTTCGCTCTGGGCATTATCTACGGCACGCTGGGCACGCTGAACATGGCAGACCTGGCTTACAAGGCTTCGCAGATCCATGCAGATGACCAGCAGCTGGCACGTACCGGCGTGTTTCTCTTACTGGTCGTGTTCGGTCTGAAGGCAGCCATTCTGCCTTTGCACTTCTGGCTCAGCCGCACCTATGGCGCAGCCGTTGCCCCGATTGCAGCCCTGTTTGCGATCATGACCAAGGTCGGCATCTACAGCCTGTACCGGGTGCATATCATGATTTTCGGGGATCATGCCGGTGATCTTGCGAACCTGGTCATTCCCTGGTTGTGGCCACTTGCGCTGCTGACCCTGGCCTTCGGCGCCATTGGTGCGCTGGCCGCCAGACGACTACGCGATCTGACCAGTTGGCTGGTGGTCGTTTCAGTCGGCACCCTGCTGTTTTCGATTGCCATGAACCGGGTGGATGCGACTGCAACGGGGCTGTATTACCTGATTCACTCCACGCTGATCAGCGGAGCGCTGTATCTCCTGTCCGACCTGATAGCCACCCAGCGTGGACAGGCCGCTGACCGCTTTGTCTCAGCCCGGCCTCTGGGACAGAATGCCCTGCTTGGTGCCCTGTTCGTCATCTGTGCCCTGACCGTCGTCGGTATGCCGCCCTTGTCCGGTTTTGTCGGCAAGCTCGGTTTGATGCAGGTGGCGGACGGACTGGAGCGCCTCTGGTTCTGGCCGGTGCTCCTGATCGGTGGCCTGCTCAGCATTATTGCCTTGTCGCGCGCGGGTACCACTATTTTCTGGCGAGTACGCGGCAACAAACCGGGGAATGAGCCTGTCTGCCGCTGGCAGCTCAGTGGCGTAATTATCCTGATTGTCCTGTCACCCTTGATGGTGATTTTCGGAGAGTCCATTCTGCAACTGAGTTATCAGGCAGCAAGCGCCCTGCATGCACCGCCAGCCCCGCTGACGGAAATGCTGTCACCCGCCACGGGAGGTCAGAACTGAGATGCAAACCGGTGATTATCGTTTCCGCTGGTTCCCCAGCCCCACCCTGACGGTGGTCCTGGCCCTGCTGTGGCTGTTGCTGAACAACAGCGCCCACCCGGGACACATCGTACTGGGCACAATTTTCGGCATCGTCATCCCCTGGCTGACCGCGCCCCTGTCTGCGCCGCGCCCGGTCGTCAGGAAGCCCGGACTTGCCCTGCGCTATTTCCTGATGCTTCTCAAAGACATCGTCATCTGTAATGTCCAGGTCGCCAAGCAGGTCTGCGGGCCCTTGAAAGCTCTGTCTCCGGCGCTGGTTGCGGTGCCGCTTGATCTGCAGGATGACTTGCCCATCACCATTCTGGCCAGCACCATCTCGCTGACTCCCGGAACAGTCAGTGCGGATGTGTCTGAAGACAAGCAATGGCTGTATGTGCATGTGCTGCACCTGGAAAGCGAAGAACAGACGATTTCCGACATCAAAACCCGGTACGAGCAGCCTCTCAAGGAGATTTTCGGATGCTGAACCTTTCGATCCTGGTTGTCGCTTTTCTGGTCTGCGTGGCACTGATACTGAACGTCTGGCGACTGATCAAGGGTCCAAGCCTGCCAGACCGCACACTGGCGCTGGATACCATGTTCATCAACAGTATCGCCCTGATCCTGTTGCTGGGACTTTACAATGGCACGCCTCTCTATTTCGAGGGGGCCCTGCTGATCGCCATGCTCGGATTTGTCAGCACAGCGGCCGTGTGTAAATACTTGCTTCGTGGCGACATCATCGAATGAGGAAGAACTGATGGAACTGTCATTTGATCAACTCTGGGATTTCCTGGCCGCCATACTCCTCCTCATAGGTGGTGTGTTTCTTCTGGTTGGCTCTATCGGCCTCGTAAGACTGCCAGATTTCATGATGCGACTGCATGCGCCGACCAAGGCTACCACGCTGGGGATCGGTCTGGTTCTGATCACCAGCATGCTGGACATTGCCCATACCAAAGGCTTCCTCAGTGTGCACGAGCTGATGATCACACTCTTTTTGTTCATTACCGCTCCGATCACCGCCCACATGCTGGCCAAAGCGGCGATGCATCTGGATCTGCCCCTGCGCAAAGATACCGGAAACGCCCAGCATCAGGCGACCGCGCGACTGAGAAGGCCCCCAAAGTGACAAATGACCGGTGAGACTTTTTCTGTTTCGCCGGTGATCCCCAAAATTCAAACGCGCGTATTAATTCTCGAACACCGCTCAGGGCAAGCCCCTGCGGCCTAATAACAGCCATAGACAGTCAGGTATCGAGATTATGCTACGTTACAATCCCCCTCTGAGGGACATGCAGTTCCTGTTGGAAGATCTTTTGAATGCGGGCCAGCTGGCTGAGCTGCCCGGTTATGAAGATGCCTCCCTGGATACCCTAAAAGCGGTTATCGAAGAAGGGGGCAAACTGGCCAGAGACGTTATCCTGCCGACCAACGGACCCGGGGACATTGAAGGTTGCCAGTACGACGCCGAAACCAAGGAAGTCAAAACGCCGAAGGGTTACATTGAGGCCTACAAGGCTTTTGTAGAAGGTGGATGGCCAGCAATGTCCGCACCTGTGGAGCATGGAGGCCAGGGCTTGCCTCACCTGCTCAAGTTCGTGCTGGATGAAATGATCTGCTCTACCAACATGGCTTTTGGTATGTATCCTGGCCTGAGTCACGGAGCAGTGACCGCCCTTCACCATCACGCCGACAAGGAACTGCAGGATCGGTTTCTGCCGAATCTGATCTCCGGTGAGTGGACGGGCACCATGTGCCTGACAGAGCCTCAGTGCGGCACCGACCTGCGCCTGATTCGTACCAAGGCCGAACCGAACTCAGACGGTTCCTACGACATCACCGGAACCAAGATCTGGATCACTGGCGGTGAGCATGATCTGGCCGATAACATCGTCCACCTGGTGCTGGCCAAGCTACCGGGCGCCCCCGAAAGTACCAAAGGCATTTCCATGTTCATCGTGCCGAAATTCATTCCCGAAAGCGGCGAACGTAACGCGGCCTTCTGTGGCGGTCTCGAGCACAAGATGGGCATCAAGGGCTCAGCCACCTGTGTCATGAACTTTGAGGGAGCCAAAGGCTGGCTCGTGGGCGAGGCCAACAAGGGCATGTCTTACATGTTCACCATGATGAACGGCGCACGCCTGATGGTCGGCATGCAGGGCTTGGGTATTGCCGAAGCTGCCTGGCAAATTGCCCTGGATTTCTCCAAAGAGCGTTTGCAAAGTCGCGCGCTTTCCGGCCCGAAGCACCCTGAACTCGCCGCTGACCCGATTCATGTGCACCCCGACGTACGTCGCATGCTATTGCAACAGAAGGTTATCAACGAAGGTTGCCGGGCACTGGCTTACTGGGTCGGCATGAACCTGGACATTTCCCACGCGCACCCGGACGAAAAGCAGCGCGAGGCAGCTGATGATATCGTGCAGTTGCTGACGCCGGTCGTCAAAGCCTTCCTCACAGATGAAGGGTATACCAATGCCAACTGGGCCGTGCAGGTGCTGGGTGGTTCCGGGTTTACGACCGACTGGGGTGTCGAGCAACTGGTTCGGGATGCCCGGATCGCACGTATCTACGAGGGAACCAATGGCATCCAGGCGCTCGACCTGATCGGGCGTAAACTGTCGATCAAGGGTGGAAAGCTGATCAAGCGCTTCTTTGCGATCGTTCAGGGGTATCTGAAAGAAAATGAAGGGGCTGACTACTCCAGCGAACTCGGCGATCTGCTGGCGCAGTTACAGGACGCCACTATGTGGGTCGCTGCAAACGGCATGAAAGACCCGGATCAGGCCGGAGCCGCTGCCACGCCCTACCTGCGACTGATGGCTTACACCGCGATCGGGTTCATGTGGCACCAGATGAATGCTGTTGCCAGGAAGAAAGCAGAGGCTGCGCCGGATGATGTCTTCTACCAGGCCAAGATCAAGTCAGCGAAGTTCTATTTCGAAAAAGCCACGCTGGAAGCCTCTTCCCTGATTGCCGACATCAAGTCTGGCAAAGAGGCCCTGATGGCCCACAGCATTGATGAACTGTCTGCTTCATGACGGTAGCCGACAGGATTTAATCAGTCCTTGATCTTTCGGGCCCTTCGGGGCCCGTTTTTTTTACCGTGCTTGAGGAACAGGCTGCTTCCTCTTCTTTCAGAGGATCAAGGTGCTGAAATTCTCTGCACCGTCACAGTTTCCAGTGTGATCTCCCCTCGCATGAACCCCAGCGTGGGATCATTCAGGCTGAAACGCACAAGGCCATTGATCCAGTCACCCTCTGAAAGACTGACAGGCTGTGGCCATTCAACCGGCAGACTTTGAGGGGGCATTACCAGGCTGATCTGCAGACGCCAGCAATGGCCTCCATTACCAAGGATGCACGGTTCCTTGTTCTCACTGAAGGATTCCTGAAAATACAGGTTCTGGTTCTCTCCGAGGGGCTCAAGACGCAAGCGGTCATCCTGCAGGCCCTCTGGAATGTCCTGGCGAAAGACAAACCGGGAACCAATGACTTCAGGCTGGTAAAGCTGCAACTGCGCCCAAGGCAAGGCCCCCCGGTTAAAGTTGATGTTCTCCGGTTTGGCGCTCTTGTCTCTGGGAGGTTTCTCTGGCGCATAAACCAGTACACCACCGGCGCTGCCACCCTCTTCAACAGCAAAGAAATTCAGTGTGGTCTGCGGATGCAGGCTGAGCCTGCCTTCATAGCGTATTTCCCAGCGGCTTTCGGCGGCAGCCGGAAAGCTGCAGAAGAGCACAACCATGCCTGCTGTAAAGGTGCTGTATCGTGTGGTGCCTGCGAAGGCTGACTGCATGGCCTGGTGAACCAAGTGAATAAAATTTGTACATAGGGTACCAGAGCCAGGGCCAGGTCCACCAGTCGGGACACGGGAACTGCCAACGGGTTGGCAGCCTCTATACGCCAAGCGGACCTGAGATCTGGCTTTGGCCTAGCTGCTGAGGAATTCCGAACGTGTCTTGGCGTCTTCACGGAAGGCGCCACCGAGTGCGGTGGTTTCTGTCGTTGAGTTCACGTCCATGACGCCGCGGGCTTTCACACAGTAGTGCGTGGCATCTATGGTTACAGCAACATCTTCCGTATTCAGAAGAGTCTGAAGCGCCACAAGAATCTGACGGGTAAGGCGCTCCTGAACCTGCGGTCGCTGGGCAAAAAAACGCACAATCCGGTTTATCTTGGACAGGCCAATCACTTTACCTTTGGGGATGTAGGCAACTTTGGCCTTACCATCGATGGTAATGAAGTGGTGCTCGCAGGTACTGAGCACCGCGATCTCACGAATTTTGACCATTTCGTCCACTCCCATCTTGTTGTCTATCACAGACATCTTCGGGAAGTTTTCGTAATCCAGCCCTCCAAACACCTCGTCAACGTACATTTTGGCTATTCTTGAGGGGGTGTCTCTCAGGCTGTCGTCCTCCAGATCAAGCCCCAGCGTCTCGACGACCTGAGTCATCAGTGTTGCCAGCCGGTCGAACTTCTGGTCTCTCGTCAGGTTGACGGGCTTCATCGGAGTCTCCAGTCCGGCCTTGACGAGTGCATCACGCACAGCCTGAGCATCTTTATTCATGGGTATAACCTGCCTGAATGTATTTGCCTGTAATTACGCCGCGAGCCGTCAAATGGATGCGCGGCAAGGCGCGCTATGACGGTATATACTCTGTGTGTCTCTTTTTTTTTCAGGACAGAGCCGTATTGAAAATCACCCTTTACCGCCGACCCCGGTGTTCAGACCAGACATCTTGGGGTGGTGCCGCTGACAGCGCGCACGCCAGGCGCGTGGCGAAAACCCTGCATTTTACTGGCATCGCCCTGCTCATTGCCATGCTTTCCGTCCTGCTTTCTCCAGTGCAGGCCGAAATATTCAAGTGGCAGGATGCAAATGGCAACTGGCACTTCAGTGATCAGGCTCCAGACGGTCGTTCCGCTCAGCGAATCGGGTCATCCAGACCCGCTACCGATTCAGCCCCCGCCCACTCGCTCGAAGGCAGCCGGGACCTCGCGGCCTCGCTGCTGAAACGCTTTGCTCCCACCTCCCCTATTGAGCAAGTCACGCTTGCCGTGGTCGGTATCGAGACCGCTCTGGGACAGGGAAGCGGCTTTTTTATCTCGGAATCCGGTCTGATCGTGACCAACAAACACGTCATCCGTCCACAGGACACAGAAAAGCATCGGGAGAGACGGCAGGATTTCGACGAACGGGCACAATATCTGGAATCGGTCAGACAGCAGATACGCGAGGAAGAGGAACGCCTTAACCGCTACGCGCGGGACCTGGAAAGTTTTCGGGAAGAAATTGAGAAGAACGACAAGTACAACGCCCCCACCCTGTTACGCCGCCAGGAATACGCAGAGTATCTGCGTAACTATGAAAGGCGCCGGGAACAATTGAATGAAGCCCGCCGTCAGTACCAGGCCCAGCTCAAAGACTTCGAGAAGCAGCGGGACGAATTCAGCTTCAACAGCAGTCTCGCAGGGGCCGCGCGACACTTTGCAGTTTTCCTTAAAGACAACCGAAAAATGACGGCAGAACTGGTGAGCATCAGCCGCAATGCTGACCTGGCGCTGCTACGGATTCCGGATGTCATATCCCCGGCTCTACCTCTGGGTGACTCGCGGCCGGTACGCCAGGGGCACCAGGTGTTCGCGGTCGGCAGCCCTCTGGGTATGCGGGATTCTCTGACTTCAGGAATCATTGCCCGTGTCCAGAGCGACTACCTGGTTACGGATGCACAGATTTTACCCGGAAACAGTGGTGGCCCCCTGCTCAATGATCAGGCACAGGTCGTGGGTATCAACACCTTGAAGTTTGCCCGGGAAGCCACAGCGGACGGCTTCGGGATGGCCATTCGGGTGGAAACGCTCAGGCAAGAGTTTCCGGACTGGGTGAAACCATGAGTTGGATGGAACAAAAAACCCTGGTGACTGGAGCGGGCGGTTTCATCGGACAGAAGCTGGTCAGAAAGCTACTGGAGGAAGGGCAAGCGGTACGCGCACTCGACCTTTGCGCCCGGCCGGAAAACCTCGAGGGGCTGGCTGAACTGGAATGGCACCAGGGAGACATCACACTGGACACGAGCCTGTTCCCTGCGCTTGAGGGTTGCTCCAGTGTATTCCACCTGGCCGCTGTGGTGGGCGACTGGGGCACCGAGGCCACTCACCAGGCCGTGACCGTACAAGCCACGCGTCGCCTGTTTGAGCGACTGACGACTCTGCAGGCGGGTACCCGGGTCATTCTGGCAAGCAGTATTGTGGTTTATGGTCATCAACTCGGCCAGCGCCGCTGCCATGAAGACTTGCCTCTCGGGCAAGCCCAGGGACCTTACAGCGCCAGCAAGCAGGCGCAGGAGCAGCTGATGCAGCAATACCTTGCGCGAGGTCTGGATATCCGCACGGTCAGGCCTGCGAATGTCTATGGTGCCGGTTCAAAACCCTGGGTCGAAGATCTGGCGAAGGAGTTGCGGAAAGGGACACCAGCCCTGATTGGTGGCGGAAACTACCCTGCCGGGCTGGTACACGTAGACCATGTCGTGGATATCCTGTACCGGGCCTCGACAGGGAACCATCGGGGCCAGATTTTCAATGCCGCAGACTCGGAAGGCATCACCTGGCGGCAGTACATAACCGACATCGCCAACGCCTGCGGAGCACCAGAACCGCGTTCGATTCCGCGCTGGGCGGCCAGACTGTTGGCAAGTGGCGGGGAAAACCTCTACCGCCGACTGCGGCGAGCGGAGCGACCTCCGCTGACCCGGGAAGCCTTCAACCTGGTCGGCGCCGGTCTGGACATCGACATGAGCAAAACCAGGCGCATGCTGGGCTTTAGCCCTTTTCGCCGTTATTCAGACGGGCTGGCTGAAATCCGGGCCAGCCTTCAATCAGAAAAACCAGCATAAGCAGGCTCCGTCTCAACGCCTGCCGGATGCCTGCTCGCGGAATAGCTGCTGTCAGTCTTTCAGCATCTGGTACAGCTCGTCCTTCAGGGACAGACGCTTCTTCTTCAGCGTTTCCAGATATTCGTCAGAAGAGACTTCGCTGCCCTGCTCAATGCGATGCACTTCGCGATCCAGATCATGATACTCATGAAACAGGCGCGAGAAGTGGTTGTTGTTCATCTTCATGTCATGGATGGTGTCACGGTACTCAGGAAATTCATTAACCAGCGAATGGTTTTCTACTAGCATATCAAGCTCCTAGCTTAGTTTGGGTCGATCATAAAAAAACTGCATGAAGGCAATACCGGGTGCCAGCACGAGGCGCCACGCGAGTTCAGTCTCGGCTGAAAATCCGGGGTCAAACTCTGCCACCGTCTCGGTCAAAGCATCCAGCCAGTCGGTGTAAAGGTCTGGGTGAACATCTACTCCCGAGCGACTGTGAACCATGGCGAGACGCTCCAGCTGCGGCGTGATTGCACGGTCACGAAAAAAGTCGCGCATCAACAGAAGACTGTCATACAGCATGGTTTTCTGGCGGGCCATGTTGGTGTTCTTGAATAACGCAGCAATCACCACGGACCGATCAATCAGCTTCTCGTAGAAGCGTCTGACAAAGGCATCATTGTAGGCTCCACTACCAACGGCCTTTTCAAAACTGTCATGGAAAACCTCATCGAAACGGGGGGCTTTGACTTCCTGCAATTTCCACAACTCCTGTCAGCGAACTCATGGGATCAGCTTATCGCCCCGGCAAGGCCGACCTCATGATCTGGCTCAATAAATTCGCCGACCCTGTTTTTCAGCGCTACTATGACGACAGGAATAAGGGAGGGAACATGTCGAGTCTGAAAGACCCACGAGTACTATTTGCCGCAGAGCGTACGTTACTGGCCTGGAACCGCACCAGCCTTGCCCTGATCGCGTTCGGTTTCGTCATTGAACGCGCAGGCCTCTTTCTGCAGGCCATGGCACCGGAAAAAGCGACGGGGCCCAGTCACGACCTGACCTTCTGGTTGGGGCAGGCTTTCATAATTCTTGGCGCCATAGCCGCACTCTATGCTTCCAGACAATTTCTTGTGGTGCTAAAGACCCTGCAACCGGCAGAGTTCCCCGATGGATACAAGGCGCGCTGGGGTCTGGCAATCAACATCCTCGTCGCACTGCTGGGTCTGGCGCTGGCAGTGGTACTGCATCTCTGAGTCCGTCAGATGAACGGGTCAGAACTGAGTGACCCGGAAGCCTTTATCCTCAAGGTAAGCCGGCACACTCTGCCGCCCGACCAGATGTCCGGCGCCGACCACTACAAAGCAGTTTCCGTGCAAGCCCACACAATCTGAAACGGCTTTTGCCATGGTCCGGTTGCGCCGGAAGAAGAGGGCTTCATAAAGCGGTGCCGCTTCCGGATTATCGCGCAGAGGCTCACCGATGGCCGCCTCATACAAGGCATCTGTATCACCCTGTTTCCAGGCGTCCTCGATTCCTTCCCACATCTCACGGGTGTCTTCCAGGGTCGGAAAGAACTCTTCGACGCTGGCATCATCTTCTGGCAGTTCAGCCATCAGAGCCATCTGCTCCTCAAAGGTTTCGATGGAAAGAATGGGTTTATTCCCACGAGCCTTGCGGATGAGGTGAAGATCTATGCCATTCTCGGCTTCGTAACCCAGCCGCTCGGCCTGCATGGCTGCCACCATGACCGCGACAAATCCGGGCCGGAAGCGGTCGACGGCAGTCAGCGCCAGGCCCGCATCCTTTAACAGTTCTTGCAGCAGGCGACGCTGCTCCGGCTCCAGTGAATCTGACAGACTCTGCCCCTCGGGGTACATGATCGTGCGGGCCATGATGGCCTGCTGTTCAGTCAGTGGGACAGAATCCTGATCCATCTCGACCATGAGAACGGGGCTCTGTTCATACGCATTCATTACGGCTGTCGGCAACGGGTAGAAGCTTTCATTGGCCATATGGACAGATCCTAAAAGCCAGGCTGTACCCGCATTGGATTCCGCCTTGAAAAAGATGCCCCTCTGGATCTCGCCAGCCGTCAACAGGCTGGGAACCAGAGTCGCCAGCAGCAAAGCCGCCAGCACGATCAGCGACCCGAACGGGCGGGCAAGCAGTCTATGTAGCTTCATAACGGTTGAGCACCTCTTTGACAAATTCAACGAAAACTCGCGACTTCAGCGGAATCGGGGTTCCCGCCCCCTGAGTATAGATGGCATAAAGCCCCGGCCCACCGCGTTCCGGATCATCGCAACTCCAGTCGGGCAGCACCGGAACCACCCGCTTTATGTCTATGGCCCGCTGGGCTACCCAGACCGGCAACCGGGATATACCGGAACCCTGGATGGCCAGGCCAAGCGCAAGGGAGGGACTGGTACAATGCAACCATCCCTGCGAACGGTACAGGTAACTTTCACCGGACTTCCAGAAACCCCAGCGCACATCACCGGTGACCAGCCCGAGCGTCAGGCAGTCGTGGCTGTGCAGATCCTCGGGATGCTCCGGCGCACCGCGCTCAGCAAGATAAGAGGGGCTGGCAACCAGCACCCGGGAAAGAGTAGAGAGTCGCTGCGCCCGCAAAGCCGAATCTTTAAGGCGACCAATACGCAGGCCCAGGTCAAAGCCACCTTCTACCAGCGGCATGCTGCGATCCGACAGGTCCAGCTCCAGGTTGAGTTCAGGATAGCGCTGATGAAAGGCGGCGAGGTTTGGTCCGAGCATCCGGTCGCCAAACAGTACCGGCATACTCACGCGCAGGCGTCCTCTGGGTACGCCACCGGTCAGACTCTGAATGGCCTCGTGGGCCTCTCTCTGCAGATCGAGCAAGCGTTCCGCATGCAACAGGTAAACCTGGCCCGCCTCGGTGAGTCTCAGACGCCGGGTGGTGCGGGTCATCAGCTGGGTGCCCAGATGAGACTCCAGGTTTTGCAGCTGCCGGGTCAGGGAAGAAGTGCTCAGGCCCATAACCCGGGCCGCACGCGACAAATTTCCGGCCCGGTTGATCTGAAGGAAGATTCTGGCAGCCGCCAGCTCGTCCAGATTATTGCCTTTCATGCAAAGGTATTTCCCATTAAGCCCTATTTATTTGCTCATTATAAAACAATAATCTGCACACATTGCCACAAAGTCGCTTGAGGAAACTGAGATGGAAGCCGTAATCCCGATGTTGGATGAGTTCGTACGCGACCCCTTTGACAGCCATGTACTGCACACGCCGGACGGTACCGAGATTGTTTCCCGCGTTTACAGCCCAGACAGGCCGGCACGCAAAACCATCGTCATTGCACCGGCCATGGGAGTTCCCCAGACTTACTATCATGCCTTTGCCTGCTGGCTGAAGGATCAGGGTTTTCTGGCTGTGACCTTTGACTACCGGGGCATGGGACTCTCCAGAAAGGGCCCCCTGCGCAAGGTCAAAGCCGATATCTTCACCTGGGCGCGGGAGGATGCAGAAACCGTGCTACAACAAACACTCGCCTCTGCACCTGACCTGCCCCTGGTCTGGGTCGGGCACAGTCTGGGTGGGCAGATCATTCCCTTCCTACCCAGTCAGTCGCGTATCGACCGCTTGATCAGCATTGGGTGTGGCAGTGGGTACTGGCGACAGAACACGCCGGCTCTGAAACGCATTGTGTGGTTCATGTGGTATGTGGTGGCGCCGCTGACAACGCCCATGATGGGGTACTTCCCCGGTGCCCGCTTCAATATGGTGGGCGATCTTCCACGTGGGGTTATCGAGCAATGGCGGCGCTGGTGCCTGCACCCGGAATATGCCCGCGGTGCGGAGGGGAGCTGGGTGGCGGACGCCTATGAGCGGGTTCGCCAGCCCTTCACCGTGCTTTCCTTCACCGACGATGAATTCATGACGCTGCAGGGTACCCGGGCACTGCATGACCAGTACAGCCAGGCACCAGTCAGGCACATCCGGATCGATCCGGCACAGGCCGAGATTCGCCGTATCGGCCATTTCGGATTCTTCCGCCGCGGCATGCAGAGCAGCCTCTGGGAGCGCTATTTCCAGCCCCTGATTAATTCGTGATAGTGCAGCACCACGGATGGTTTCATCCACTATACTGGAGGTATGACTAGCGCCACAGAAGCCAAAAAGGCCAATAAACAGAACCGCTTGCGCCAACAAGTGCGCAATCAGACTCTGCTATCCGCCATTGCCTATCATGTGCCAATACTCGGCAGTTATCTGGCCGTCGCTTTCGATCTGGCCCGCTTTGACTATGCCGATATTTTCGATTTCCAGTTGATGGTACTGGGAATGATCGGGGTCTGTCTGCTGGTGAACAGTGTCATCCCCAAGCCCGGTAACCGCTATGGCTTTTTCATGCTGGTAACACAGGGCATCGTCTGGCTGGTTCTGTACTCCCTCTGGATGCTGATTCTGCAGGATCTGCGCTTCTTCGGACTGGCAGCGGCGGTTGTCGCCTTCACCTTTCTGTTCTCCTATGGCCGCCTGGTCTATTCCCTGCTGATGCTATTGTTCTTCCTGGTCTTCCACTTCTCGCTCTGCACCTATGCGATTGTGATACTGAAACAGCCCGGCGACCTGGCGATGGAGCTTCTGAGCACGGT
>JAUIAZ010000375.1 GCA_030427465.1 Gammaproteobacteria bacterium
CATCTTACTGATGGTGATGGCTTGGGCATTCAGCACCTACCTGGCGCTGAAAGGATTGAAAAAGATCTGGAAGCTCGACTTTTTGACGGCGTCTTTCCTGGGGGTAGTGGTTGCTGTGCTGATCTATCTGGTGACCAAACCCATGATCCAACGGGCCGCTGACAAACTGGAAAATAATAAACACGCTGTTAATCAACTCTTTACGATCCCTCTGATTTTCGCCGCCGCCCTCCTGAGTTTTGCGCACGGGGCAAACGATGTCGCCAACGCTGTGGGACCTTTGGCCGCCATCAATGATGCGATTCTGCATGGCGGGGTTGCTACAAAGGCTGCAATTCCAACCTGGGTGCTGATGATCGGCGCTCTGGGTATTGCCATCGGGCTGGCTTTGTATGGTCCGAAGCTGATCCGGACCGTCGGGTCAGAGATCACCGAGCTCGACCAGATGCGGGCTTTCTCTATCGCGATGGCAGCCGCAGTTACAGTGATTATCGCCTCCCAACTTGCTCTTCCTGTCTCTTCTACCCACATTGCAGTGGGCGGTGTTTTTGGTGTCGGGTTCCTTCGGGAATACCTGAAGAGCAAACATGCCGTGATGCTTGAAGAAATCAAGGCCCACCACAAAACTGCCGACGAAGCGCAGGTCGAGTTGCTACTCAAAGAGTTTGGAGAGGCCTCGATTGAGGAAAAGGACCGAATTCTGAAACGGCTGAAAGCGAATACTGCTAAGGCTGTGCTAACGAAGAAAGAACGAAAAAAAATGAAGCGGATTTACCGGGAAGAACTGGTGAAGCGGACGGCTTTGCTGAAAATTGCTTCGGCCTGGGTGATTACTGTTCCGGCCTCCGGGCTGATGGCAGCCATCATGTTCTTCACCCTGCGTGGGATCATGCTGCCCTGAGCAAGCAGATGACCGTCTCAAATAATGAGGAAAAGCGGTGCTCAATAAAACCATACTGGTAACCATGCTGGGCCTTCTGGTCTGCGGGTTCTGGCTGAGCCCGCAGTTCAAGATCATATCTGCGGGAGTCGCGATCTTTCTTTTCGGGATGCTGGCCCTGGAAGAAGGCTTCAGGGCCTTCACCGGTGGACTTCTGGAGGGATTACTGCAGGTTACAACAGACAGTACCTGGAAATCCCTGACTTTCGGTGTAGTCAGCACCACGTTAATGCAGTCCAGTTCGCTGGTATCCGTCATTACCATTTCGTTTCTGAGTACCGGGCTAATTGGCCTGGTTGCCGGTATCGGTATCGTTTTTGGTGCCAATCTGGGCACCACGACCGGTGCCTGGCTAATTGCAGGCCTCGGCATGAAGGTAAAACTATCGGCCTATGCCATGCCTCTGCTGGTATTCGGCATCATCGGTGTGCTCCAGAAATCCCAGAAACTGAGAGGCGTCGGCTATATTCTCGCAGGCCTTGGTTTTCTGTTTCTGGGCATTCACTACATGAAGGAAGGCTTTGATGCGTTCCGTGAGAATATCGACCTGACAGCCTATGCTCTGGATGGCTACTCGGGTGTCCTGCTTTTCACGCTCATCGGTGCCATTGCAACGGTGATCATGCAATCCAGTCATGCCACGCTGGTCCTGATCATTACGGCGCTTTCCACCCACCAAATCAGCTATGAAAATGCACTGGCTCTGGCAATAGGCGCCAACATCGGAACCACAATAACAGCAATTATTGGTGCCATGAGTGCCAACGAGCAGGGAAAGCGATTAGCCGCCGCCCACTTGCTTTTTAATGTGGTCACTGCGGCGATAGCGATTGCCGCTATCTATCAGATGGCAGCATTAGTCGACTGGATCAGTGCACTGGTGGGAATTGCTGACAATGACTACACGCTGAAACTCGCTGTTTTCCACAGCGTATTTAACAGCGTTGGTATCCTGATTATGCTGCCGTTCATTGGTGCACTGGCTACCCGGTTGCAACAATGGATTCCAGAAAAAACCCGGACACGTGAAAAACCCATCTATCTGACCCCTTCGGCGGCCGAGTTGTCAGATACGGCCATAGAAGCGGTGCGGAAGGAAACTCTGCGTCTGTTCGACAATGCGTTCACCCTCATTGCTCACGGCCTCAGCCTGCATCGTGAGGACATTCTGTCAGAACGGTCGCTGGAGGAAGTGGTTCTGAGAAAAAGCCGACCTATTCCGCTTGATTTTGACGAAGAATATGAAAAATCGATAAAGGGGCTATATAGCGATATTGTCGCATTTATCAGCCGCGCCCAAACCCGGATGCAGGATGATCAGGCAGAAAGGCTTTTCGAACTCCGGGTGGCGGGACATGAAATAGTGGATGCCATAAAGAATACCAAGCACATGCAGAAAAACCTATCGCGCTTTATTGTCTCACCCAACCGCAATATCCGGCAGGAGTACAACAAGCTTCGACTCCAGCTTGGCAACCTGTTAAGGGAACTGGTCAATATCCGCGATGGGGTTAATGACCCGACCAAGGTGCTTTCGCTGGATAATCTCAAGGTGACAATGGAGAAAAACGACGCCACACTGAACGGCCAGATGGAGCGACTTATCCGGGAAGACAGGATCACTGCTCAGATGGCAACTTCTTTGATGAATGACTCAGCCTATGCCTATGACATTGCGAGAAGTCTGATTAAGATGGGAGAGCAACTCTTCGCCAGCGGAAACAGGGAGGCTGAACGGGTGGCAAAAAGTATTGCCTTAACACCAGAGGAAGTTCAGGACATCGCTGCTGTCCAACGTGATTAATAAAACGGGGCCCGGATGAAAACTTCAAAGCTGCTAGAAAAAAGTTGCAGACTATTGGGCGAAGGCACCAAAAAAGGTCATGGCCGCAAGAAAGCTCTGAAAGAGGTCCAGAAAAAGATCAAAGAAAAGAGCAGAAAACTGAAGGCTTCTCTGGAGCGCGAATCAAATCAGAAAAGGAGATCAATGCTGAAAGACGAACTGGCTGTTTTATCCCTCCAGCGCAAAAAGGTCATTCAGGCTTTGAGAGAGCTTCAAGGCAAAGATACCTGAGAATAAACGCTGACCCTGCTTCTGCCACAGCTGTGCCTGAGACGCGAATCAGACTGTTCCAGGCAGCTTATCTGTCTGGCTCGCCTTCTGCACCAGTTCCGTCAACAGAGCGGGCTGACGGGCACCCTTTACCGTGACCGCATAGAAGTGCTCATAGAGATTCGGCAGCACATGCAGCTCGGCCAGCCTGCCCTGCTGTAACTCATCCTGTACCACCACAGGTGGCAGCACCGCGAGTGCGCCACTGTCGCGCGCCAGCAATCGCAACATCGCCATGTCATCTGCCTCTGCCTTGATTTTGGGTGAGAAACGCACTAATGCACACCAGGCATCGAAGGCGCCGCGGATGGCAGTACGGCTACCGGGCAATACCCATTCACAGTCCTGATAGCCTGTTGGCAGATCGCGGTCCCTGAAGTCTGCCGGACCAATCACCGATACCGGTTGTCGCGCCAGCAACTGGGA
>JAUIAZ010000041.1 GCA_030427465.1 Gammaproteobacteria bacterium
CCTGAGAGTAAAGGTTCATGGCCATGGTGATGATGTCCATATTACCTGTGCGCTCCCCGTTACCCATCAGGGTGCCTTCGATGCGGTCGGCACCGGCAAGCACACCCATTTCTGCCGCCGCGACTGCACAGCCACGGTCATTGTGGGTGTGCAGGCTGATCTCGACGTGCTCGCGGTGGCGGATCTGGTCGCAGATAGTTTCAACCAGGTCAGCAAAGACATTGGGCATGGACATTTCGACTGTGGCAGGCAGGTTGATGATCACACGCTGACCTTCCCAGGGTTTCCAGATCGCTGTGACCGCATCAATGACTTCAACGGCGAAATCCGGTTCGGTGCCGGTAAAGCTCTCCGGGGAATACTGGAAGCTCCAGTCGGTTTGCGGGTATTGCCCGGCATAGCTTTGCACCCAACGGGCACCCTGTTCTGCGATGCCACGGATACCCGCCCGATCCAGACCGAAGACCTGCTCGCGCTGCACGGTAGAGGTCGAGTTGTAGACATGCACCACTGCCTGTTTCACCCCCTTCAGGGCCTCGTACGTGCGCCGTATCAAGTCTTCACGGGCCTGGGTCAACACCTGGACCGTGACATCCTCGGGTATGCGGTTTTCTTCAATCAATTGACGACAGAAGTCAAAGTCCGGCTGGCTGGCGGCAGGGAATCCGATTTCGATTTCCTTGAACCCGAGTTTGACCAGCAAATCAAACAGGCGCTGTTTCTGGCTCACACTCATGGGGTTAACCAGCGCCTGGTTACCATCGCGAAGATCCACTGAACACCAGGATGGGGCTTGACTCAGCTGCCGGGACGGCCAGCGCCGATCGGTTTTCGCGATCTTCGGGTAGGGTTTGTATTTGCGATGGTCAAAGCCCATGGTTGTGACTCCGGTAGATTTGTCTGATGACTGGAGATATTAGGCTTTCCTGTGCGCAATTGGCTGTCTAATTGTTTTGATTTTGAGTCTATTCAGGTTAATAATTGCTTGAATAGATTAATTAGGGGTCATATATGTCAGATAAGTCTTCGGAAGTGAAGCTGGATCGTATGGATCGGCGAATTCTTGCCATGCTGCAGGCGGATGCGAGCCTGACCAACCTTGAGCTGGCGGAGCGCGTGGGCCTGTCTCCTTCACCCTGTCTGCGGCGGGTCAAGGCGCTGGAAGAGGCCGGGGTCATTGAAAGACGCGTCACCATTCTGGATCGCAAGAAGCTGGGGCTGTCCCTCACTGTGATTATCCTGATCGGCATGGACCGGCATACCCCGGAGCGCTTTGAACGTTTTGAGGCAGAGGTGGCCACGCTGGATGAAGTGCTGGAATGCTACCTGATCACCGGGCAGGAGGCCGATTACATGCTGAAGGTGGTGGTGCCGGACATGGACGCCTATCACGACTTCCTGCTGCACCGCGTAACCCGGATTCCGGGCGTCAGCGGTGTGCATTCCAGCTTTGTGCTGCGACGGGTTCAGGACCGCAGTGCCCTGCCGCTGGACTATCTCAGGGAATCTGCGGCCACTTAGCCGGCCAGTACCGCCTGCAGCACCAGCAGTGAAGCGCCTCCGAACCCCAGGGTGGCGGGCAGGAATCCCAGCAGGATGCGCAGCTTTTCCCCGGAGGTTTTCGGGTTCGCCATGTCTGGTTTGATAGCGAGCACAATGAAGCCCAGCGGATTGTAAACGGCTCCGATACAGAGCAGGGCGATCGTCCAGGCCGGGTATTCCACGCCAAAGGCCTGGCCGAGATAGTAGAACATCACCAGCAACATGCTCATCAGCAGGAAATCAATGTGCGCACGGATCAGCTGGTGACTGGCCGGGAAAATCCGCTTGAGCGTTGCCAGGCGGGCATACAGGATCAGGGAGGCAAGCCAGGCCAGTCCCAGTGAAATGAGAAGGCAACAGAGGGCTACAATGACAATCAGGTCGGCGGTCACGGGTTCGGTTACTCCTTAACGACTCGGGTGTGTTTCAGTCCGGGTAGCGATATTATGGGAAGCAGGCTGAAAAAAATTGTATGAAATGGCTATGGCTGAAGAACGACAGCTGATCTGTGACGCAGACCACACCGTCTATGCGGGCCAGGTTCCGGATACGGACTGGCACTTGCACGCTTCGGTAACCCTGATTGTGTCGCGTGGGTCCGAGTTCCACATTGAACTGGAGCCAGAGGGGCGCATTGCCTGTCATTCTGTGCTGCTGGAGGCTGGCCTCCGGCATCGCCTGCTCAGCAATACCCAGCCCTTGTGGGTCTGCTTTCTTGAGCAGCACAGCCCGGTTACCCAGCGCATCCGACAGCATTGTCTGAGTTCCGCGCCACTGCTGCACAACCCGGTATCCCGCGCTCTGCCGCGGCCGGCTCTCGAGAGCCTGGTCTTGCAGGGCCAGTGGCAGGCTTTGCTTGGGTTGCAGCGACTGTCCGGCTGCACCAGCATGGATGAGCGGGTACTGGCCTGCGCTGTCAGTCTGTCGCGGCGGCCTCTGGCAGCCGCTGAACTGTCCTGGCTGGCGAGGGAGTGCGGCCTGTCGGAGTCGCGGCTGCGACACCTGTTCAGGGACCACCTGGGTGTTTCTTTGCAGTACTATCGGCAGTGGGCCCAGATGCGCGGCCTGATGCTGCAGCTTCGGGATACTCATTCACTGACCCGGCAGGCGCTCGCCCATGGCTTTTTTGACAGTGCCCACTTCAGCCGCAGTTGCCGCAAGCTGATTGGTGTGACACCGTCGAGTATTACCCGGGGCCTGCAGGTACACACGGGCCGCAAGCAGGAGGAATGATGAACAAATCCATGCGCACAATCGGTTTGCTGGGCGGTATGAGCTGGCAAAGCACTCTCAGTTATTACCGGTTTCTGAACGAGGCTGTGGCCGTAAGACTGTCGGGTCTGCATTCCGCCAGTATCGCCATGGTCAGTGTGGATTTTGCCGGAATAGAAGCCTGCCAGCGTCGGGATGACTGGGTGGGGGCCGGAGAGATTCTTGCTGGCGCGGCGCGTCAGGTTGAGGCGGCGGGTGCTGACTTTCTGCTCATCGGAACCAATACCATGCATTGCGTGGCCGGGCAGATAGAAGCGGCGATCAGCATTCCCCTGCTGCACATTGCGGATGCCACAGGAGAAACGCTGGTCTCCCGTGGTCACAAACGGGTGGGTCTGCTGGGAACCGCTTTTACGATGCAGCAGCCCTTTTACCGGGAGCGCTTGTCAGAGCGCTTCGGGCTTGACGTCATGGTGCCAGACGAGCCCACCCGCCGTGAGGTTCACCGGATCATTTACGAGGAGCTTTGCCAGGGGCATTTTTTGACGGAGTCTCGCCAGCGATATGCAGAGATTATTGAGACCCTCAGGTCGGAAGGGGCGGAGGCCGTGATACTGGGCTGTACCGAGATCGGTCTGCTGGTCCGTCCGGAAGACGCCGGCATACCGCTGATTGACACCGCGCTTGTGCATGCAGAAAAGGCAGTCGATATGGCGCTGGAGGGGCTCTAAGCCTTGTTGGCAACTCCGGTGACAAGTATGATCAGTCCACCCACAACAAAAACGCCTGTTCGGTCTGACGCTTGAAAATCATTCATGAAGTCGCCGCTCCCTTTGCGGAGCACGACAGTTATTTTCGCGATATCCACCTGCACTTTGACGGCTCCGGTGAAATCATTCACAAGGCCCGAAATGTGCTCAAAATTCTTTCGCATGAGGATCGGACCTATGTGGTCAAGTCCTTCAAGGTGCCTGACTTTCTGCGGCGCCTGATCTACAGCAGCTTCCGGCCCTCGAAGGCCAACCGGTCTTTTCATCATTCCCTGCGTCTGGCCTCTCTGGGTATTGGTGTGGCTCCGCCGGCTGCCTATGTGGAGCACTACAGTGGGGGCCTGCTCTCGCACAGTTTCTACATATCCGAACAGTGCCGGGATGTTGTGCAGATCCGCGATGTGATTGCCCGCCCCGAAGGAGACAATGTGGAGATTCTCCAGGCCTTTGCCCGTTTCAGCCATGGTTTGCACCAGCAAGGTATCCGCCACCTGGATTACAGCGGTGGCAACGTGCTGCTGCAAAATAGGGGGGCGCAGTCCGGCTTTCTTCTGGTCGATGTTAACCGCATGCAGTTTGGCCCCGTCGGCTTTGAAGCCGGCCTGCAGAACCTGGTGCGGCTGATGAAACAGCCTGAGTCACTGGCTATCATCGGTGCCGCCTATGCCGAGTCGGCGGGAAGGCCTCCGGATGAGGGCATACGTTTGCTCAGCAGCTATACTGAACGCTACAAGAAGCGCCGTGGATTGAAAAAAACACTCAAACAGAAGGCTGGCAGGCGTTAGTGAGAAGCAGTGAAGTGCGGCAGCATGTTGAAACCGGCGAGACTCCCGTGTATCGCTGGGATCCATACTCTGATCAGCCATACAAGATACGTGACAAGCGTATCAAGCGGCGGATCCGGCTACAGAGTCTGCCCGATTACCTGAAGCTGCTGCCACTGTTGCTGGTTTTGCCTGTGAACGCCTTGCTCGCATGGCTGTTACCCCAGGGACCGAAACGCGACACCTCGCGGTTCTTCGGCCTGTGTGTGAACCTCAATCGTGAGGCGGATCAGGCAAGGGCCATGCTGGATGAATTGCAGGTGGAAGAGGTCCTGGTCCGCTTTTCCCTGGCTGACATGGGCTCGTTGGCAGAGACGGCCCGGTTCATGGAAGGTCTTGGTTCGCGTCGGATTCTGGTTGCCGTGCTTCAGGACCGTCAGCATGTGGATGATCTGCGGCAACTCGAAGAAGACCTGCATCAGGTGTTTACGGTGCTGTCCCCTCTGGCGTCAGAATTCCAGATCGGTAACGCGATCAACCGCATCAAGTGGGGCTTCAACAACCCGGGCGAGTACCTGTCCTTTTATGAGGTCGCCCAGCGGGTGCGTGACCGTGCCTTTCCGGACATCCTGCTGTCTGGCTCGGGGGTGATCGACTTTGAAGTCCTTCCACTGCTCAGAACCCTGTTCAACGGCCGCTCCATTCGTTTCGACCGGCTGGCGTCACTGCTGTACGTTGATCGTCGCGGAGCGCCTGAAAACCGGCAGGGCGGCTACGACCTGAGAGCCAAAATCCGGGCCATTGCGGCAGCCATGCGTCTGAGCCGGAAAAGCAGTGGCTCCCTGATTATCACCGAGACCAACTGGCCTCTGAAGCACACCGGGAAATATGCGCCGGCTCATGGCCGGGTGTGTGTCGAAGAGGCCGATGCGGCCCGGTTTCTGGTTCGCTACTACCTGCTTTCCCTGACCACCGGTTATGTAGACCGTATTTACTGGCACCAGCTGGTAGCGCCCGGCTATGGCCTGGTGGACAATCGCAAAGGGGAGATCCGCAAACGCGAAGCCTACTTTGCTTTCAAGGCCATGCGAGCTCAGCTGGCGGGTGCAACCCTGATTAAAACCACACTGGAGTCTGACGGGCTGCATGAGCTGGTTTTCCGCACAGACACAGAGCAGGTGCGGGTCTGCTGGAGTCTCAGGCCCCAGGCCTGGCTGGCACGTGCCGGTGAGCAGGTCTTTGACCAGTCAGGGCAGGCCCTGCCTGCCGCGCCAGAGCAGTTGTCCGGCTCGGTGATCTATGCGCGCTCACCCCTTTCCGCCTCTGAGAGCCGCTGAGGTCAACTGCGCATGAGCCTGGCTCTGGTGTCGCTTGTGGCGCTGCTGTATGTGGCCTTGCTGTTCTGGATTGCCCGCCGCGCCGAAGTCCTGTCTCACCACCCGGACAAATACCCTCGCCTCAAGCCCTGGGCCTACAGTCTGTCTCTGGGCGTCTATTGCACTTCCTGGACCTACTATGGCGCCGTTGGCAGTGCCGCCGGTCAGGGCTGGAACTATCTGCCCATTCTCATCGGACCTGTGCTGCTTTGGGCCGCCTGCTTCGGTCTGCTGACCAAGCTGGTGACCGTGAGCAAGCGCCAGAATGTCAGCTCGATTGCAGATCTTTTGTCCTCCCGCTATGGCAAGCGTCAGCGTGTGGCGGTGGCTGTGACCCTGCTGGTCCTGCTGGCTACTATCCCTTACATCGCCCTGCAGCTGAAAGCAGTGACCCTCAGCTTCAATGTGATCACGGGCCAGGATCCGGAGACGCCGATCTTCGTGCAAGAGCAGGCCAGTCTGATTGTCACGATTCTCATGGCTTTTTTTGCGCTGGCTTTCGGTACCCGCAAGATTGATGTCACGGAATACCAGCCCGGTGTGGTGCTGGCGGTTGCCTTTGAGTCTCTGGTGAAACTGCTGGCCCTGCTGTTTGCCGCCATTCTGGCGCTGTCTTGGTTTGAAGGCCTGCCGCAGTTCCTGGTGGCTATGGAGCGACACCCGCAGTTGCAGACGACTTTTGCTTTTGACGGGCTGAGTGCCAACTTCATCACTCAGCTCCTGCTGAGTTTTGTGGCGGCGATCTGTCTGCCGCGTCAGTTTTTCCTCGGTGTCGTGCAACAGCAGACGGGGCGGGATATGCGTCTCGCCCGCTGGGTGTTTCCTGCCTATCTTCTGGCCATCGCCGTCCTGATTGTGCCCATTGCGGCCACCGGTATTGTGGTATTCCAGAATGCAGACATGAACCCGGATACTTATGTGCTGCAGCTCCCTTTGCAGGCGGGGGCAGACTGGACGGCCTTGCTGATCTTTATCGGTGGCTTTTCGGCTTCCACTGCGATGATTATTGTGGCCACGATTACCCTGGGGACCATGATCAGTAATGACGTGGTTCTGCCTCTGCTGATCCGGCGGCGCTACCGTCGCGATGCCGGGAAGCAGGACTTCAGCGACATTCTGCTGACCATCCGCCGTTTCTCGGTCGTTGGCGTATTGATTGGTGCCTTTTTCTATCACCTGGCTTTCACGGACTTTGCGGCGCTGACGAGTATTGGCCTGCTCTCTTTTGCCCTGGTCGTGCAACTGGCACCCGCCCTGCTGGGAGGGCTTTACTGGAAAGGCGGACATTCCCAGGGAGCCATGTGGGGCCTTGCCGCAGGTGTTGTTCTGTGGTTCTACACTCTGATGTTGCCAACCCTGGTAGAGGGAGGCATGCTCACGCCCCGTTTCCTTGCCGAAGGTCCCGGGGGCATTTCCTGGCTGCGTCCGGAGGCACTGCTGGGTGTGGAGGGTGTGGATCGCCTGACACACGGGGTGGTGTTCAGCTTGCTGTTCAATGCGCTGTTCTATGTCCTGGTTTCCAGTTACAGCCGTACCCGCCTGGTTGATCGCATCCAGGCAAGTGCCTATGTCAACCCGGTTACCGAAGAGAGCAGTACCAAGGCCTCCGGTATACGCCCGTCCCCCCTGCGGACTCTCGATCTGAGAACGCTGCTGGAGCAGTTTCTCGGGCGCTCGCGTACGTATCAGATCCTGCATGATTTCAGTGACCGGCAGGGCCTGGCTCTGGATGATGAGGCTTCGCCGGATTTTGCCCTGATTGAGTATTGCGAGCGAATCCTGGCCGGGGCCATCGGTACTGCGTCTGCCCGGGCGATGATGAATTCCCTGTTGGAAGGCAAGTCCCTGGGGCTGGAAGACATTGTCACCTTTTTTGATGAGACCGCTCAGGCCCTGCAGCAGAATCAGTCGGTCCTGAATGCCTCACTGGAAAACATTGAGCAGGGCCTCTGTGTTCTTGATAAAGACCTGCGTCTGCTGGCGTGGAACCGTCCGTATGCCCGCCTGTTCAATTACCCGCCGGGGCGCCTTCAGGTGGGCACGCCCGTGGCCGAACTGATCAGGCTGAACGCGGAACGCGGACTGTGCGGGCCGGGTGAGGCAGAAGAACACGTGCAGAAACGCCTGGATCACATGCGGCGTGGAACACCACACCGCTTTCAGCGCTGGCGCCCGGATGGTTCCGTGATTGAAATGTGGGGGAATCCGTTGCCGGATGGGGGCTTTGTCACCACATTCACGGATATCACCGAGCACACACGGGACAAGCAGGCGCTGCGGGAAGCCAAGGAAACACTGGAGAAACGGGTGGAGCAGCGCACCGAAACCATCAGCCAGATGAATGTTGAACTGCTGCGGGAGATTGATCATCGCCGCTCAGTGGAGCGGGAGGTGCGCAAGGCCCAGGATATTGCAGAAAGTGCGAATGCGGCAAAAACCCGTTTTCTGGCTCTCGCCAGTCATGACATCCTGCAGCCACTGAACGCTGCCCGGCTCTATGCATCGGCGCTGCAGGAAAATCCCGACAGCGATGACCGTGACACCCTGATCGCCAACCTGAGCCAGTCGCTCAACAGCACCGAAAGCCTGATTGCGACCCTGCTGGAGATTGCCCGTCTGGACGACGGAGCCATCGTGCCGCATCCGGAAGTGTTCGACATTGCCGATATTCTGCAGCCGGTAACCAATGAGTTCCGGACCCTGGCCGAAGCCACCGGTGTCCGGGTGAGATCGGTGCTGTCACATGCCCGTGTGCATACCGATAAACTCTATCTGCGCAGAATTATCCAGAACCTGGTATCGAATGCGGTCAAGTATGCCGAGGGAGGACAGGTATTACTGGGTTGTCGCCGCCAGGGTAGTCAGCTGATTTTGCAGGTCTGGGATACCGGCAGTGGTATTCCGGCAGAGCAGCAATCCTGCATTTTTGAAGACTTCTTCCGTCTGCAGCAACATCAGCATCACATCAGCGGCGCGGGCCTGGGTCTGGGGGTTGTGGCGAGGCTGACCCGGCTGCTGGACATCCGGGTGACCCTAGAGTCAAAGCCGGATACCTTTACCTGCTTCAGTCTGAGGATTCCGCTTGCCGGACCGGATCTAAGCCCTGAAAATACGGGAGAAACACCGGACAAAGTAAGGACCCCGGTGACCAGGGACGGCCATGAACTGGCCGGACTCCGGGTACTGTGTGTGGATGACGAAGCGGCTAACCTGGATGCCCTGCAGCGTCTGCTGGGTAAATGGCAGTGCCGCATTCATACGGCCGGTGGTGTGGCTGAGGCCATGCGCTGGGCCGAGCATGAGGGGGCGCCGGATGTACTGCTGATGGATTACCATTTGCACGATGAAATCGACGGGGTGGCCCTGATTGAAAAGCTCAGTCAGGTATGGGGCTGTGAGGTTCCGAGCGCCATTCTGACCGCATCCCATGAGGCAGAGGTGCTGAACCAGGTGCGTGCCGCAGGCTATCAGTTGTTGCATAAGCCCCTGAAGCCTGCTGCTCTGAAGGCACTACTGCGTCACTTCCGCTCGCTGTCCTGATCCGCGCTTTTACTGTCCGAGCGCAACTGTAGCCGTGAGGCCAGAACAACCGCCTGGGTCCGGTTGCTGACCTGGAGTTTGCGGAAAATATTGGTCATGTGGGCCTTGACCGTGGCCTCCGTAATGTCGAGGTCGTAGGCAATCTGTTTGTTCAGCCAACCCTCAGCCACCAGACAGAGAACACGGTACTGCTGCGGGGTCAGACTGGCTACGCGGTTGGCCAGCTCCAGTTCCTCGTTGTCTACCGCCCGCAGGCGATTACGCCAGGCTTCCGGCAGCCAGGTATCACCATCCAGGACACTCTCCAGTGCGCCGGTAATGGTTTCAGGAGAGGAGGACTTCGGAATAAAAGCAGCTGCGCCGTAGGCCATACAACGGGCAATCACATCGGCATCCTCAGAGGCAGAAATCACAGCCACCGGCAGCGTCGGGAATTGCTGTCTCAGGGCCGCTAGCCCGTACAGTTCGTAACTGCCCGGCATGTTCAGATCGAGCAGCAGCAGATCGATGTCAGACTCGCGCGTCAAGACGGCCACGGTGCTGTCGAAATCTTCAGATTCGAGCAGGGAGTGCTCGGGAAAGTGCGCGTTCAGAATACCCGCCAGGGCATTGCGGAAAAGGGGGTGGTCGTCGGCGATGAGAAAGCGCATAGGTAACCCAAAAGGCATGAACTTATCTCATCATAACCAAGCCTGAGCGGTAGAGGCCAGCCCCGCAGGGCCGGCCCGTGCGGATCAGCCTCTCAGGGCATCGTGGTTGGCGATCAGGTCATCGACAACCGTTGGATCAGCCAGTGTCGAAGTGTCACCCAGTTGATCGCTTTCATCACAGGCGATCTTGCGCAGAATGCGGCGCATGATCTTGCCGGAGCGTGTTTTCGGTAGCCCCCGGGTCCACTGGATCTGATCCGGCGTAGCGATCGGACTGAGTTCATGGCGGATTTTCTGGATCAGTTCCCTGGTCAACTCTTCACTGACCTCCACATTCTCCCTCGGGGTGACATAAACATAGATGCCTTGTCCCTTGAGGTCATGCGGGAAGCCCACCACAGCGGCTTCTGCAATGGTGGGGTGAGCCACCAGACAGCTTTCAATCTCGGCGGTTCCCAGCCGGTGGCCTGCCACGTTAAGCACATCGTCCATGCGGCCGGTGATCCACAAGTAGCCATCTTCATCCATACGTGCCCCGTCACCACTGAAGTACATGCCTTCAAAGGTGCTGAAGTAGGTCTGCTCGAAGCGGGCATGGTCACCATACACGGTACGCATCTGACCCGGCCAGGAATCGAGAATGACCAGAGCCCCTTCGGCCTTGCCGGCGAGCAGCTTGCCATCCGTATCCACCAGAGCGGGTTGGATGCCAAAGAAGGGGCGCGTAGCAGAACCAGGCTTGAGGGTTGTCGCATCCGGCAGGGGCGTGATCATGACGCCGCCGGTTTCCGTCTGCCACCAGGTATCCATGATCGGTGCCTGGCCCTTACCGAATGCGTCATGGAACCAGTGCCAGGCTTCCGGATTGATGGGCTCGCCGGCAGTGGCCAGGACTTTCAGGCTGTCCCGCTCACTGCCGGTTACCGCGGCATCACCGCAGGACATCAGGGCCCGGATCGCAGTGGGTGCGGTGTAGAAGGCAGTCACCTGATACTTGTCGATGATCTGGCCATAGCGGCTGATGTCCGGGTAGGTCGGTACCCCTTCATACATGACGTTGGTCGCGCCATTGGCCAGTGGGCCGTAAACCACGTAGGTGTGGCCGGTAATCCAGCCGACATCGGCGCCGCACCAGTAAATATCGGAGTTTTCATGCGCAAAGATATACTGGTGTGTAATGGCTGCGTAGACCATGTAGCCACCGGTGGTGTGCAGCACGCCCTTCGGCTTGCCGGTAGACCCTGAGGTGTAGAGGATAAACAGGGGGTCTTCGGCAGACATGGGTTCCACCGGGTAGTCGGCTGAGGCTGCAGCTGCGGCGACTTTGAGATCCAGGTCCTTATCGTTCTTGACGATCGCTGCGCCGGTGTGCGGGAACACCAGGACGCGGTTGACACTGTCGGTGCCGGGCAGAGACAGAGCCTCGTCGACGTTCCTTTTCAGCGGAACGCTGCGCCCGCCGCGCAGACCTTCGTCTGCGGTGATGACAACCTTGGCTTCGCTGTCGCCGATGCGGTCTGCAATGGCATTCGGAGAGAAACCGGCAAAGATCACAGAGTGAACTGCACCGATCCTGGCACAGGCCAGCATGCTGAATACGGCCTCTGGAATCATCGGCAGATAGATTATCACGCGATCGCCTTTGCGGACGCCCTGATCCTTCAGGACATTGGCGAAACGGCTGACCTGTTCATGCAGATCGGCATAGGTGATGACACGTTCGCTACCGGGACTGTCAGGTTCCCAGTAGAAAGCGACCTGATTGGCACGCGTTTCGAGATGGCGGTCAACGCAGTTATAACAGGCATTCAGCTCGCCGTCTTCAAACCAGCGGATACTGACATCCCCTTTGCGGAACGAGGTGTTTTTAACCCGGGTAAAGGGTTTGCTCCAGTCTATGCGCTGGGCTTCACGACGCCAGAATCCTTCCGGGTCACTGATGGATTCCTGATACAAGTCGAGGTATTCGGCATTGCTCAGGCGGCTGGAATCACTTTCTTGTCTTTGTTGAGTGTTCGCGACGGACATCGTTGTGCTCCTCTCTGCAGGTTGAACCTGAGTCCATTGTTCAAAAGCTGCGCGAGGAGCGTTAGTAGACAAAGGTCGAGTCGGGGGCAATTCGCCTGCCTGACTCGACCAAAGTCTAGTCTGGCCGCTGGCCGGGCTTTCACCAGGGCGGACCGGGGTTCATATACCGTAGGCCTGCATGACATTAACCACCTTGTCAAAAGCCGCCCGGTTGGCGCCCACCCGATAATCAATGGGACCTTTGGCATCGGGCGCGGCTTCACTGACATTGCGATGAATGCGCTTCATCAGGTCTTTGAGGCGGGACGTGACCGTATCCAGTGTCCATGGCAGCAGGGCAGCCTGCTGACTCCGTTCAAAACCGGAGACTGCGACGCCCCCGGCATTTGCAATTTTCCCCGGGATATAGGTGATGCCGGCATCGCGAATCTGCTCTTGTGCCGCGCTGGTCAGGGGCATATTGGCCCCTTCAATCAGCCATTGAATACCGCCTTCAACCAAGTGTTTTGCGGCATCCTCGTCAATTTCATTCTGGGTGGCGCAAGGGATGGCGATATCAGCCTCAAGGTGCCAGGGCGTATTGCCTTCCTGGTAGTCACAGCCCGAGTCTGATGCCTCACTGTGCCATTCCGCCAGGCTCTGACGCTTCTCAGTCCTTGCCGTCTTGAGTGACCGGAGCTGGTCTTGCGTAAGCCCGTCTTTGAAGACCACTAAACCCTGGGAGTCTGACAGGCTCAACACCCGGGCCCCTTCCTGTAGCGCCTTTTCTGCAGTATGCAGGGCGACATTGCCCGCGCCCGAGATCAGCAGGCTTTTGCCTTCGAGTGTGTCTTCGCGGGCGGCCAGGGCTTCTTCCAGGAAAAAAATGACCCCATAGCCGGTCGCTTCGGTACGACCACAGGAACCCCCGAACGAGGGCTGCTTCCCGGTCAGCACACCGCGGTGGGCCTTGTGGATCTGCAGGTACTGTCCGTACAGGAAAGCTATCTCTTGCGAGCCGACACCAATGTCTCCGGCGGGCACGTCCGCATCCGGGCCGATAAAAGGGTGAAGGGCAAGCATGGCCTGCTGGCAGAATCGGCGTATTTCCGGAAGGGAGGCTTCCTTCGGGTTGAAATTGCTACCGCCCTTGGCTCCCCCCATGGGCAGGCCGGTCAAGGCGTTCTTGAAGGTCTGCTCAAAGCCCAGAAATTTGAGGATGCTGGTGTTCACCGAGGGATGAAAGCGAAGCCCACCCTTGTAGGCTCCCAGTGCATTGTTGAACTGCACCCGCCAGAGCAGGTTGGTCGCCAGCGATCCGTCGTCCCGCTCCCAGTTCACCCGGAAGCGCAGTAGACGATCCGGCTCCACCAGGCGCTCAAGGATGGCCTGCCGGCGCAGGGCTTTCTCATTCTGACTGACCAGACCGGACACATCCTGGAGCACCTCAGTGACTGCCTGTGTGTACTCCGGCTGCTTGCTGTGACGCTCATTGATCTGTTCCAGTACTTCGCTGACGTAACTCATGAATTCCCCAGTTCGGTCGTTAGTATGTTTGTGTGTATAGGCCTTTCAGAGGGAATCGGATGACTGCGCAAGCTGAAATCTTGTCCATGTCGCAGTGCGGCACGTAACGAGATCAGTAGCTGAACTTTCGCTGCGTGTCGGGCGTATAGTCAGGCAGATCCTTCACCGGAACCCCATTCCATCATGAAGACAGCAGCACTGCTCTGGCTGGGCCAGGATTTGAGAGCGGACGATAACCCGGCACTGCGAGCGGCTCTCTGTGATGCCGGCAATTCAGACGGAACGCCTGTGCACATTGTCACCACGGGGCCTGCCGTCCGTCGCTGGCTGGGGCGGGATTTCGAGCCATCCAGGTTGCGGCAAGCCTTTACCCGTGAATGTGTCGCCGCACTGAAGGAGCGCCTGACGGCCTTTGACATCTGCTGGCACCAGATCAGAGAGGATGATGCCGAGGCACTTTCCAGCCTGGTCGGGGAGCTGGGCGTTCAGACCTTGTATCGGAACTTTCACCCGGCGACAGAAGAAGTGAACATCCTCGACACCCTGAAGAAGAAGTTTCCGTCGCTGGACTGCCGGATTTATCCGGGCTTGCAGCTGGCCAGGAAAAGTGATCTGCCCTTCGCCGTGGCGTCATTACCCGCAACCTTCAGTGCCTTTCGGCGTAAGGTCGAGAACATCAACTGGCGCGTGCCTCTCGACCCACCGACTGCTACCTCGGCCCTTTACCCGGTTTTTCCCAGGCACGAGTCAGGTCGGCCAGCGGGCGGAGAGCATGCTGCTCGTACGCACCTGAGCGATTACTTCGCCGGAGATGCCGCGCAGCGGTACAAAGATACCCGCAACGCCCTTGGCGGTTGGCGTGAGACCACCCGCTTTTCCTGCTGGTTAGCCCGGGGTTGCCTTTCCCCTCTGCAGGTTTTGCAAGCCTTGCGCCACCACGAGGCGGAACAGGGCGCCAGTGAGCAAACCTACTGGATCTATTTCGAGTTGCTTTGGCGGGAATTTTTTCATTGGGTTGCTTACCGCTATGGCGATCACTTGTTTGCTTTCCGGGGGCTGAAGTCGGAGCCGCCGAAAACGGCATACGACCCTGAGACCTTTGAGCGCTGGTGCCAGGGGGAAACCGGCTATGACATTGTGGATGCCTGCATGCGTCAGCTCTTGCGCACCGGTCATATGAGTAATCGGGGACGCCAGCTGGTCGCCAGTTGTCTGGTGCATGAACTGCAGCAGGATTGGCGCCTGGGTGCCGCCTGGTTTGAACAGCAGCTGATTGACTATGATCCGGCATCCAATTGGGGCAACTGGCAATATCTGGCGGGGGTTGGTTGTGACCCACGCGGGCATCGTCGCTTCAATCTGGAAAAGCAGGCGCAGCAATATGACCCGGAAGGCGAATTTCGTCGGCGTTGGCTGAATGTCCATGCCGCCTGAATCACGCGGTATCAGCGTTGTCTGGTTAAAGCGGGATCTGCGGCTGCAGGATCATGAACCGCTGGCAAAGGCCTGTGACAGTGGCCGACCCTTGCTTATTCTTTACGTGCTTGAACCCAGCCTGCGCAAAGATCCTCATTATGCGCCCCGCCATTGGCGGTTTGTGCAGCAGTCTCTGGATGACATGGCGAAGTCGCTGGCAGGTGTTGGCGGCCATCTGACCCTGTTTGAACAAGAAGTCATACCCCTGTTTGATCAATTACATCGGCGTTACCCGATCCATACTTTGTATAGCCACCAGGAAGTCGGTATTGAAACGACCTGGCAGCGCGACCGGGATGTCAGCCACTGGTGTCTCGCCAACGGGGTTGATTGGCACGAGTCAGACTATGGCGTCGTCAGACGCCCCTGCCATCACCGCCAGGATTGGGACGCGCACTGGAAAACGGTCATACACAGCTCACCGACGCACCCTGACTTTTCGACGCTGGAATGGGTGCCGCCTCTGGCAGACCGCCTGCCGGATCTTGGCAAAGCCCCTGACTGGCCGGCACCGGACTCTGGGTTTCAAGAAGGTGGGTTTCAGGCCGGTGGACGCCAGCAGGCGTTGCGCACACTGGGGAGTTTCTGTGAGGGGCGCGGTCTCGCTTATGCCCGGCATATCTCAAGCCCCTCCATGAGCCGCGATAGCTGTTCCCGCCTGTCACCTTATCTGGCCTGGGGCAATCTGAGCCTGAGGAAAACGGGCTATCCGCAATTTCAGATGCAAGCCGGGATGACCGGGACGAATCTCCTGCGTGTCTATAATCCGTTCAAGCAGGCGGCGGAGCAGGATCCACAAGGGACGTTTATCCGCGAATGGGTACCCGAGATCGCCCACTGGCCCAACGAGCTGTTGTGGGATCCCTTGGCGATGACCCCTCTCGAAGCCCAGATGCTCGCCGATCCCGCCGTGAAGGCCTACCCGCAGGCACCGGCAGACCTGTTACAGAGGGCACAGCGTTTTCGGGATCTCTGGTGGCAGAAAGGGGAGGAACCAGCGGTGCTGAACGAAAATCTGAGAATACTGCGGCGGCATGTGCGGCCGGAGCGACAAGGAGGATGGGCATGAGTCAGGTCATGACTGAACGTAAGGCACTGAAAGAAAGGGGTAACCCGACCGGTGAAATCCGGCTGATTCTGGGAGACCAGTTGAATGCCGGACATTCCTGGTACGAGGATAAAAATGATCAGGTGGTTTATGTGCTTGCTGAGATGCATCAGGAGCAGAAATATGTACGCCACCACGTGCAAAAAATCGTGGCCTTTTTTATGGCCATGCGAAATTTTGCCGAAGCGCTGGCCAGCGCCGGTCACCAGGTGTTGTATCTGGATCTGGACGAAACCGCAGACTTTCAGACCTTTCCCGACCTGCTGGATGCGCTTCGCAAAGACAGTGGGGCAGAGCGCTTGCGCTATCAGCGCCCGGACGAGCACCGCCTGCTGCAGCAGCTTGAGGACTACCGACCAGACGACCTGGACGTTGCCTGCGATGAGAGTGAGCATTTTCTGCTGCCCTTCGAGGAGATCCCCGACTATTTCTCCAAAAACAGCAACCAGCGCATGGAAACCTTTTACCGCAAAATGCGCCAGCGGTTTACGGTATTGATGGCAGATGACAAGCCAGAGGGTGGGAAATGGAATTACGACACCGAGAACCGCAATAAACTGAAAGCAGAGGATATCGAAGCGATCCCGGAACCTTTGGTGTTTGCCCATGATACGGCGGAGGTCAGATCCCGTCTGGAGAAACATGAGATCGATTGCTTCGGCGAACTGCCCGACAAGTTGCCGTGGCCCGTCAGCCGCAAAGAAGCCAGGGAGCTATTGTCCGATTTTTGCGAGCGGCTGTTGCCGGCCTTCGGCGAGTTTCAGGATGCCATGACGGTAGAAAGTCCGCATGCCTGGTCGCTCTACCATTCCCGCCTGTCCTTTGCCCTGAATACCAAGATGCTGGACCCGCTGGCCGTCATCCAGGCGGTCGAGGCCTGTTATCACGACAGTGAGCATAAGGCTGACCTGGCTCAGTGCGAAGGATTCATCCGCCAGATACTCGGCTGGCGTGAGTTTGTCCGTGGCATTTACTGGACCCACATGCCGGACTACGCCTCCTCCAACAAATTGCTGGCCCAGCGCAATCTGCCGGACTTTTTCTGGACCGGCGACACCAAGATGCGCTGTCTCAGTGAAGCGATTGGTCAGTCGCTGGAATACGCGTATGCGCACCATATTCAGCGTCTCATGGTCACCGGCAACTTCTGCCTGCTGGCCGGAATCAACCCCAACCAGGTGGATGCCTGGTATCTGGGCATCTACATCGATGCCATTGAGTGGGTCGAGTTACCCAATACCCGCGGCATGAGCCAGTTCGCCGATGGCGGCATCATGGCCTCCAAGCCTTATTCAGCCAGCGCAAACTACATGCACAAGATGAGCGATTACTGCCAGAACTGTGAGTACGACCATAAGGGTAAGGCCGAGGAAGATGCCTGCCCCTTCAACTCGCTTTACTGGCATTTCATGGACCGCCAGCGTAAGCGCATTGGCAACAACCCCAGAACCTCCATGGTGTATCGCGGCTGGGACAAGCGCAGCGAGGCAGACCGGCAGGCGATTCTGGACCGGGCAGAGTATTGTCTGGAGAATCTGGACAAGCTTTGACTGGTTCCGAGCCTGGCGCTTTTTCTGTTGACCCGGCCGGAAGCAGTTGCCGATTCAGTTGACGCCGCTAATGTATTGATTATTCTAGACTCTCGCGTTCAGGAGCAGTTCCCTACCCACGCATGGTGCACTTTTTATGAAACTGGCCTTTGCCACCCTCAAATATTATCCCTTTGGTGGCCTGGAAAAGAGCTTCCTGAATATCTGCCGCGAAGCACTGACTCGTGGCCACGAACTGACCATCTTCTGCCGGGAATGGCAGGGAGACTA
>JAUIAZ010000376.1 GCA_030427465.1 Gammaproteobacteria bacterium
TGTCATTATCAGCTCTTTCGTAACCGGCCCCGGTTATGAAATTCTGCCAATACGGGTTTTTTCCATGGTCAAAGTCGGGGTTTCACCAGAGGTCAACGTGCTCGCCACACTGCTGATCCTGATTTCCCTGGTGCTGGTCTGTCTTGTCCCCTGGTTATTAAAGAGGAAAGCTTAATGAACAAAGTGTCCTGCCTACTTTCTGCTGGTCTTCTGGCGGTACTGTCGCCCTTGCAGGCGGCAGAAAAAGTCGTGGTATACAACTGGTCCGAATACATTCCCGAAGGTGTGACTGACCGCTTCACTGAAGAAACCGGTATAGAAGTGGAGTACGTTACCTTCGAGAGCAACGAAGTCATGTACTCCAAGCTTCAGCTGCAGAAAGGTGCGGGCTACGATGTGATCGTGCCGTCCACTTACTACGTGTCCAAAATGTCCAAGGAGGGCCTGCTACAGGCCATCGACCAGAGTCAACTGAAGAACTTCGGCCACCTGGACCCGACCCTGCTGGATAAATCCTATGATCCGGGTAACCAGTTCAGTGTGCCCTACCTTTGGGGCAGTACCGGCATTGCCATCAATACCGAGGTGGTGCCTGCTGATGGCATTGATGCCTGGGCCGACCTCTGGGATCCGAAGTGGGAATCGAGCCTGCTACTGACAGATGACGTGCGGGAAGTGTTTCATATGGCCCTGAGTATCAACGGCCACTCCCCCAATACCACCAACCCGGAAGAGATCAGACAGGCCTACGAAAAACTGCGCAGCCTGATGCCGAATGTGCTGGTCTTCAACAGTGATGCGCCGCGCGAGCCCTACATGGCGGGTGACGTCAATCTGGGCATGATCTGGAATGGTGAAGCCATCATGGCCCAGGAAGAAAACCCGGCGTTGCAGTACGTCTATCCGGCGGAAGGTACCATTTTCTGGGTTGACAGCTTTGCCATTCCCAAGGGGGCGGCCAACCCGTCTGCGGCCCACAAGTTCATCGACTTTATGTTGCAGCCCGAGATTGCCAGACTCTGTGTTGAAGAAATCGGTTACGCCACCCCCAACAAGAGCGGCTTCGAGTTGCTCGATGAAGACACTCGGGGCAACAAGACCATTTTCCCGGATGCCTCGATCATTCAGGCCGGTACTTTCCAGCAGGATGTGGGTGAAGCCATCAACCTCTATAACGACTACTGGGAAAAGCTGAAGACGGGGCAGTGATTGCCCCTGCGGTCGACGGGACATCATTCGTCGACCGCACGGTTCAACGAAGGCGAATCAGCTGTTCATGAAGGTCAGTGCGGCGAGCGTCAGGCCCATGCAGGCCAGATTGATATACAGCCTGATCAGTACCCGCAACTGTCTTTCCTCTTCATCATTGTCCTGCCTGGCCATGCGCGTACCCCTGATTAGATATGTTCGTACCGGATTAATACGTACACACTATCACTTTGGCTCGTGTTGGCTGAAACCTGTTATCACGTGATCAGGCCAGCCGTCAGAGCCGCAAAAGAATGGGCATTTCATTGAGTCAGCCATTATCAGTCAGCGCAGGCATTCTTGCCGGCGGTCAGGGGAGTCGACTGGGGAACCGGGACAAAGGCCTGCTACAAATGCAGGGCCGTGCTTTTGCCGAAATCCTGAGCTCACGACTCCGGCCGGAGGTGGATCAGGTCCTGATCAGCGCCAACCGCAACACCGGTCAATATGCACAATGGGCAGACCGGGTGGTCAGGGATGTCATCGCAGACTGCAAGGGCCCACTAAGAGGCATCGACAGCTTACTGCAGGCCTGTTCAAGTGCCTGCCTGCTGCTAACACCCTGCGACACCCCCGCGCTGCCAGCGGATTATGTCAGCCGGTTTCGCAGGCTGGCAGAAAGAGATCCGCAAAGAGCTGTTGTGGCACATGATGGTGAGAGGGTTCACCCGCTGCACCTCTGGCTACCCTGTCACGACGGCCTGGGAGCCAACCTGAGTCAAAGGCTCGCGGCGGATCAGTTGCGTGTGATGGACTGGATACGCAGTCTGTCCCCGCTGACTTGCGACTTTTCGGATTGTCCGGAAGCCTTCCGGAATATCAATACCGAAGCCGCTTATCAAAAACTGCTGGATGACTGAAAGGACAGCCACTCCTGCAGAGGGATGTAGTCCACCAGCATTCCCGGTTCGACCGTCCGGTTTTCCGGAAGCACCGCCAATCCATCCGCCCACGCGGCGGAACTCAGCATCCCGGAACTCTGGTTAGGGTGGGGTTTCAGACTCAGCCGGCCATCCGCCAGACTGCGGCGAACCCGCACATACTCTCTACGTCCGGCAGCTTTCCGGGAAGGGCCGTCATAAGGCAGCTGATACGGCACGCTGTGGGTCTGGCGTCCCTGTGCTTTCAGAAGAAAAGGTCGGGCCAGCAGTCCGAATGTGACCAGTACCGACGTCGGATTACCCGGCAAGCCGAGAACAGGTTTGCCTCCAACCGTGCCAAAGGCAAAGGGCTTACCGGGTTTCAGGGCGAGACGCCACAGATCAAGCGTCCCCAGTGACTGCAGGGCCGCCTTGATATGGTCCTCCTCGCCGACTGACACGCCCCCGGTTGTGATCACAATGTCGGCCTCACGGGCGGCCCGCTCCAGGTGCCGGCAGGTATCCTCAAAGGTATCGCGCACAGGCGGAAGGGCGAGCGCGGTACAACCCGAGTGTTTAACCAGTGCCTCCAGCAGAAAGCGGTTGGAGTTGTAGATCTGCCCGGCCTCCAGTGGCCGACCCGGTTCCACCAGTTCATCACCCGAGCAGACCAGGGCAACCCGGGGCCGTCGGCGGACGCTGACTCGTGCCAGCCCCACTGAAGCGATCAGTCCCAGCTCCACCGCACTCAGACAGCTCCCCTGTTCCAGAACCCGGTCTCCCCGGGCCAGATCTTGTCCCTTCGGGCGGATGTTCTGGCGAAGCCGCCATCCCTCAGGCGCTATCAATGCGCCGTTTTCCTCGCGGCAATCTTCCTGCATCAGAACCGCAGCACCACCCGGCGGAATGGCTGCACCCGTGAAAATTCTCGCGGCTGTGTCTGGCTGCAGCGGTGCCGGTTCGGTACCCGCTGCTATGCGCTGGGAAACCGGCAACTGCACAGCCTGCCCTTCCACAAGCCCCTGCGGCAGGACATAACCATCTACCGCGCTGTTGTCTGCCGGTGGAACGTCCAGCGCTGAAACCAGTTCTTCAGCCAGGACCCGCCCGAGCGCTTCGCTGAGCGTCACTTCCTCCGGATCGCGGATCAGAGGTGCTTTCTCCAGTATGTGACCGACCGCGACGTCGACAGACAAGGTACCTGAACGGCTACAGCAATCCATGCTTCAACTCCGCCCTGAATAAAGCAGGCCAACAAAGTTACAGGGGCCATGCCGACTATCCAGCTGAGAGGCCAGAATCCGGGTCCAGGCAGTCCGGCAGGCACCGGTAGAACCTGGCAGACAG
>JAUIAZ010000377.1 GCA_030427465.1 Gammaproteobacteria bacterium
AAGGAGCTGAAGGAACTGGAGCAGGCTCTGCTGGCGGATCTCAGTCACAGCGATTATGGCAAAGCCAGCCGTTATCTTCCGGTTCTGGTGGCTCTGGTCAATGGTCTGGCGCCTTTCATTCTGTCACTGGTGATTCTTCTGCCTCTGTTTTTCGCAGATGCGCTGACTGTATTGCCGACTTCCCCCTATCTGAATGCGATGATCACCGCCCTGGTGTGTGTTTTTTTTCTGGGCATTCTGATTGGTCGGATCAACCAGACCTTCTGGCTCTGGTCGGGGCTGAGAACACTCCTGACCGCTTTGATGACTGCCGGATTGATATTGCTGATCGGCCAGTTTTTCTGAGTGGCAGCTAGCTGAGCTAGCGAGGAAGGCGGTGTAGGAAAAAGCGCAGAAAAAAGGCTGCACCAGGCAGCCTTTTCAGACAATTGGAAGTCAGTTTGCTTCAGTACTGGATTTCACACTGCCCGGTCGGATCGATCTTAACCAGGAAGCCTTTGCCCGTCTCACCAGCCGCGTTTGTGCCCACACCGGCGACGTAAAGGCCGTCCTGAGACATACCCAGAGGCTTCAGGTCGCTCCAGCCCGCCAGATCGGCCCCATGCGTCAGGATAAAGTCCTCAAAGGGACTGCTGCCAGAGAGGCTTGTCCAGATATAAGCTTCTTCGGTTGAAGTGAAATCAGGGCCCATGCGGTACTCATAGAAAATTGCTGCCTGGGCGTTAGCGGACATATCCTGAACGCCCTGCCAGGTGCCCGAGGTAGCCGGTGACAAAGGCGTCAGACCCTCTTCCACATGCCAGCGCTGCGCCTGTGTGCCACACACCCAGTAGCAGAAACCGGTGGTGCCAATAATCGATTTGCCATCGTTGGAGACGAAGTACACGGTACCGAATTGTGCATCTACGGGCTGGATCGTCTGATCAGAGAGGTTGACGATGTATTGCTCTGAGCCGGCGGCCACCGCTGCATACAGGCCATTGGCGCTAAAGCCCTTGACGTCACCATGGTCCAGTTCCGGCGCGTCAAAATACTGCTGCACATAGGATGTGGTGCTACCGACCTGCAGGGCGACACGGGGTTGCCCCTGGTTCGGATAGCTGGTGCGATGGGGAGCCAGTTTGAAGACTTTTCCGTCTTTGGCACTGATATGAAGATCCAGATTGGGGCCGGTTATGGTCTGTGCGCCAATCCGGATACCAGTGGTGGCGTAGCCATCTTCTCCGCGCAGGCTGATTCTGGGTGCACCGTTATCACGACAGCGCCACATCGCCTGAGAGCCATTGGCCGAGATATGCATCAGATTGGTCGGTTCACCGGTACTGCCGTTATCGCAGTCGTGATTACCCAGAACGTGGGTGGTTTCGGGGGTCCAGACGATAACCTGCTCGGCACCATTTATGGCCATGACTTCACCCGCATTGCTGACCGCCATATGGCGGTTATCCTGGACCGCGTTCAGCCGCGAACTCATTATGCTCAGGTCGTCCATGGGAGTAAATGTGACAGAGGTTGCCTGTGCGGTGACGCTCGCACAGCAAAGCATGGTGCCGGCCAGCCAGTGACCCGCTCGGTTCGAGATCATAGTAATATCCTTGTAATCCATTGTTTTGTTATTGATTCCAGTCGCTTCAGAAGGCGTGCTCCTGAGGCTGGTGGCAGATTAAAATGATGATTACCTGACGCAAAGCGCCATGAGCAGCTTGAGAGAACTGCTTCACACTATTAGCGTCGTTAGCCGGCGTTTGCCTGACGCTCTTGAATGAACTGATGAAGGGTTTCGTTGGCTTTGCGCTTGACCATTGCCCGCAGGAAAGGTGTCCAGCCAAGAATCAGGCCTGGCATGCCCAATGCCTGTGATGACCAGCGCCAGAAACTGAAGCTGTCTGTTTGCCTCCAGATCTTGCCATCGCGAACTTCGATGGCGGTGTCAATCCGGTTGTGTACGCTACGACCGGTCTTGCCATAGGTATACACGGGCTCCCAGTGGCCGTTGACTTTGCCAGCTTCAGGTGAGCAGATGTCACCAAAGGTCAGGGTCATGTCTTTGCCCCGGCTACACAGCATATGCCACATGGCGCCGATCTCCTGCCCTTGGAGTTCGAAGACCTCATCCCGGAAAGTGGCCTCGGGATGATACAAAGACGCCATGGTTTCAGGGTCTTTCTCTTTAAGTGCAGTGAGCAGTCTGGTGATTAATCGGGTCTCTGGTGACATGGTGGTTCTCCCTTAGGTATCTCTATGGAAGACAGTGTAGGTCTGAGCGCACTGCCGGATAAGGGGCATAAAAGCCATTATTGATGGTGATCAGGACTTTTTATATGCTGTACGTTTTCCGGGTGAAGTGTTTGTGAATATCGCGTTTCTGGTTCTGCCCAATGCGCCGTTGACTTCAGTGATCGGTCCGGCGGAAATTCTGGCGCTGGGAAGTCAGCTCACGTCATCCTCCGTCGCCCAGCAAGTGCCACCTGTACCACTGTACGTGAGCTACATCGGGTTGCCCGAGGCCGCCCAGGCCTATAGCGGGAGCAGCTTGAGTCTAACCCTGCTTGCTCCTGAAGAAGCCAGGGTTTATGACTGGGTCATTATCAGTGCGGCCGGTAGTCCAGGACAGCGGGGATATGAATTCCCCCACAGCTTGCTGCTCTGGGCGCAGTACCAGTACCAACAGGGCGCCTCTCTGGCAAGTAGCTGTACCGGATCCTTCTTTCTGGCTGAAACCGGGTTGCTGGATGGCTGCGAGGCAACCACTCATTGGCGGATGGCCGGATTGTTCCGGAAATGCTATCCGGCGGTCAGGCTCAGGGAAGACCGGCTGCTGACAGTCTCGCAACGCCTGGCCTGTGCGGGTGGGGCGCACGCCTATCTCGATCTTTCTCTGTGGCTGGTTGAGAGACTATATGGTCAGGAAGTCGGGCATCGCTGTGCCAGGCTTCTGAATCTGGATGCCAACCGCCGCAGCCAGAATCTGTACGCCGAATATCGGCCCTTCCGGCAGCATGCGGACAAGCGCATCCACGAAATTCAGGACTGGCTGGAACAGCATTTTAGCGAACAAGTTCAGATAGAATCGCTGGCCAGCCGGGTCCACTTGGGGGAGCGCCACTTTAAACGGCGCTTCAAGGCCGCCACCGGAGAGTCCCCGCTACACTATCTGCAGAATCTGCGTATCGAGCACGCCCGGCAAAGTCTGGAAAACTCGGACGCTGCCGTCGAAAGTATTGCAAGGCAGGTCGGCTACGAAGATGTGGGATTCTTTCGTACGCTTTTCCGGCGTAAAACGGACCTGACGCCAGCCCAGTACCGGCAGCGCTACCGCCGGGGGTAGCGCGGCGCTAGACGTCTGACCCCGTCGCTGCCTTAAAATCTTCTAGGTCCCCGTCTTCCTGGTCTCCTGACTCTGGAATCGAACGCCACATACTGGCTCCCATCCAGATCAGTCGCAGCCGTTT
>JAUIAZ010000378.1 GCA_030427465.1 Gammaproteobacteria bacterium
CCCAGAGCGTCACGGTGGTGGAAGCGGGCGGCAAAAGTCGTGTCATTGTCAATCTGCTTAACCTGGCAGAGTATCAGACCAGTACCGAGGGAAATCTGTTAACGCTGCGTATCGGTTCCAACGTTAGCCTGACTTCTCAAAAAACTGCAGTATCAGCTTCTGGTGGCGCAGCAAGTGCTGAAGTGGTCGCATCTGCTTCCCAGGGAATTGTGGATATTGACTTCCAGCGCGGTGAGCATGGCGATGGCCGGGTAGTTGTGCAGTTGTCCGGGGATAATATCCCGGTCGACATGACTGAGGAAGCGGGTAATGTGCGCCTGGCCTTTCGTACCACCGGGTTGCCGGACAGCTTGAGACGCCGCCTGGATGTGACGGATTTCGCAACTCCGGTTCGTCTGATTGATAGTTATCTGGAAGATGGCCAGGCCATCATTTTGGTGAAGGCAACGGGCGACTACGATTATTTGGCCTACCAGGCCAACGATATATTCACACTGGCTGTGGAACCGCTGACTGAAGATGAAGTGGAAGACCGCCGTAAGGACAAGTTCCCTTATTCCGGTGAAAAGTTGTCCCTCAATTTTCAGGACATCGAAGTTCGCTCGGTATTGCAGCTGATCGCTGATTTTACCGGCCTGAACCTGGTGGCCAGTGATACAGTGAGTGGCAGGATTACGCTTCGCCTCCAGAATGTGCCCTGGGATCAGGCGCTTGAACTGGTGCTCAAGACCAAAGGTCTAGACCAGCGTAAGGTAGGTAATGTGCTGCTGGTGGCACCCGCTGAAGAGATTGCAGCCAGAGAACGCCTGGAACTGGAAGCCAGCAAGCAGACCAAAGAATTGGCACCGGTTCGCCTGGAAATTATCCAGATCAACTACGCCAAAGCCGCGGACATAGTGACTCTGCTGCGGGCAGACTCAGAACTGATTTCCAGCAGAGGCTTTATTTCTTCTGATCAGCGCACCAACACGATCAGCATTCGGGAAACAGCAGACAAAATTTCACAGGTGCGCCGCCTGATCCAGACTTGGGATGTACCGGTTAGCCAGGTTCTGATTGAGGCAAGAATTGTTCGTGCCAACACGGATGCCGTCGAAGAATTGGGTGTGTCCTGGGGTGGCGGTTCGGCTTCCACCGACGGCAGGAATGCATACATTGTCGGGGGATCAAGAAACACACTGGGTGAGTTCAACGATGGCCTGGGTGTATTCCCCAACCGGGATCTGTCCTTCACCCCTGGGGATGTGACTGTCAACTTCCCGGATGCTCTGGCAGTTGACCTGGGTGTGACAAGAACGAATGCTTCCTCTATCGGGATAGGCTTCCGTCGCGACAACATTCTGCTTGATCTCGAACTTTCCGCATTCGAATCAGATGGTAAAGGAGAGATAGTGGCTCAGCCCAAGGTAATGACCGCGGATCGGCAGACCGCCCTTATCGAGTCCGGTGATGAAATTCCCTACCAGGAGGCCTCATCCAGTGGAGCAACCAGTGTCTCCTTCAAGAAAGCGGTTTTGAGTCTGGAGGTTACACCCCAGATTACGCCGAACGATCAGATAATCATGGATCTCAAGGTCAATCAGGATAGCCGGGGTGAAGTGACCGCTGGTATTCCCAGTATCGCCACCAACATGGTTGAAACCCAGGTGCTTGTGGCTAACGGTGAAACGGTGGTTCTGGGAGGTATCTTCCAGAGCCAGACGCTCGAAACCATTACCAAAACACCTTTCCTGGGTGATCTGCCATACCTTGGGCGCCTGTTCCGCAAGACGGAGCATACCGACGAGCGATCCGAACTGCTGGTTTTCATCACGCCAAAACTGGTACGCTCCGGGTTGGTGGACGACTGAAGCACTTCGCTGGAAAAAGCCTCCTCTGGGGGCTTTTTTTTTAGGCGGAGACTGGAAATGGCAAACTGAAATGAATAAGAGAAGTGTGGTCCTGGTTGGCCCCATGGGAACCGGAAAAACCACGATTGGGAAAATGGTTGCGCGTGAAATGGGGTTCGAATTTGTCGACTCTGACCGGGAAATCGAGGCTCGCTGTGGAGCGGACATACCCTGGATCTTCGACGTCGAGGGGGAAAGCGGTTTCCGTGAAAGGGAGTCTCAGGTAATTGGTGAACTTTCCCAGCGGCCTGACATTGTTCTGGCAACCGGCGGCGGAGCGGTGATGGCGGAGGAAAACCGTAAGGCTCTGTCGCGCGCTTTCGTCGTCTACCTGCACACCAGTGTTGAGCAGCAGTATGAGCGAACTCGCAAAGACCGGAAAAGACCACTGCTGCAGCATGATAACCCTAAAGCGACACTACAAAAGCTGATGTCACTGCGCGAGCCGGTCTATCGCGAGCTGGCGGACCTTATTGTACAGACGGACCGCAAGCGCCCCAAGGGTCTTGTCCGGGAGATCGTGAAAGGCTTTCACGGGCAAGATGACCGGGCGACAGCCTAGATTTTGATGCCAATAGACAGTGCTTTATAATCCGCACACTGACCTCTGAGTGGGAGCGAACGATTGAAAACCTTGAACGTGGATCTGGGTGACCGAAGTTATCCGATCATGATCGGCCGTGGGCTGCTGGATGCGCCTGGAAGTTTCCAGCCTTTTGTCGCGCACCGCCAGGTTATGGTGGTCACCAATGACGTGGTGGCGCCCCTTTACCTTGAGCGGCTGACCAGGACACTGTCAGGTTTCGCTGATGTAGATGTGACCCTGCTTGAAGATGGGGAGGGCCATAAAAACCTGGCGTCATTTGAGCGCATCATGGATCACCTGCTGACTCAGCGGCATAACCGCACCACAACCCTGATCGCGCTGGGCGGGGGGGTCGTTGGTGACATCACCGGTTTTGCTGCCGCCACCTATCAGCGGGGGGTTCCTTTCATACAGGTGCCCACCACCTTGCTGGCCATGGTGGACTCTTCTGTTGGAGGAAAAACTGCGGTCAACCACCCCCAGGGCAAGAACATGATCGGGGCTTTTCATCAGCCCAGAGCGGTCGTGATTGATACCGATGTGCTGGGCAGCCTTCCTCAGAGGGAACTCGCCGCTGGCCTGGCAGAAGTCATTAAATACGGCCTGATTGCCCGCAGTGAATTTCTCGACTGGATCGATGATCAGGTGGTCAATATCCAGCGCAAGGAGCCGGAAGCACTGGGATACATGATTTCCGAATCTTGCCAGTGCAAGGCCGATGTAGTGGCCAGTGATGAAACCGAAAAAGGCCTGCGGGCTATTCTCAATCTGGGGCACACTTTCGGCCATGCGATTGAGGCCTTTTGTGAGTACAAAAACTGGTTGCATGGTGAGGCAGTTGCCGTAGGTATGCTGATGGCAACAGACCTTTCTATCCGGCTGGGCTGGCTTGAACCTGAAACGCTGGAGCGTCTGAAAGCCCTGCTTACCAGGCTGGAGCTGCCAGTGCGGCCTCCGCAGGCCATGCAGCCTGAAG
>JAUIAZ010000379.1 GCA_030427465.1 Gammaproteobacteria bacterium
GTATTCTTTCCTACCTGCCCATGTCGCACGTATTCGAGCGCTTCGTGGTAGAGCAGGCTTCCTTGCAGGCAGGCTTCCAGCTGTTCTTTGCTGAGTCACTCGATACCTTCCTGCAGGATCTGCAGCGCGCCCGGCCAACCCTGTTCATTTCCGTGCCACGGCTCTGGACCAAGTTCCAGGCAGGTGTTTTGAACAAACTGCCGCAGAAGAAGCTCAACAAGCTGCTCAAGATTCCTGGCATCGCCACCCTGATCCGCAAGAAAGTGCTGAAGGGTCTCGGACTGGAGTCTGTGCGTATTGCCGGTAGCGGATCTGCGCCTCTGTCTTCAGACATCATTAACTGGTACCGCCGCCTGGGCCTTGAGCTCCTGGAAGGCTACGGTATGTCTGAAAACTTCGCTTACTCTCACATGACCAAGCCGGGCCGTGTCCGTGTTGGCTATGTTGGTGAGCCAATGCCGGGCGTTATTCAGCGCATCAGCCCGGAGGGTGAAGTACAGATCAAGAGCCCTGCCAGCATGATGGGCTACTACAAGGCGCCGGATATCACCGCTGAAGCGTTCACCGAAGACGGCTTCCTGAAAACCGGTGATCTGGGTGAGATCGATGAACTGGGTCGTCTGAAACTGACGGGTCGTAGCAAGGAACTGTTCAAGACCTCTAAGGGCAAATATGTCGCGCCGGCTCCGATCGAGAACCGTATCGTGTCTCACCCCGAAGTGGAGATGGTCTGTGTCAGCGGTGCCGACTACCCTCAACCTCACTGCCTGATCATGCTGTCTGAAGACGCCTATCCGAAGCGCAACGATCCGGCTTTCCGTGAGCAGTTCGAAGCGTCGATCCAGCCGATCATTGAAGAGATCAACCGCACGGTGGATCCGCATGAAGCCCTGCAGTTTGTTGCGGTGGTAAATGATCAGTGGACCATTGAAAACAGCTTCCTGACACCCACCATGAAGATGAAGCGTAACGTGGTTGAAAGCGCTTATCGTGGTTACTGGGATGACTGGTATGCAGCGCGCAAGAAGGTAATCTGGCAGTAATCCTGTAGAGCGTACCGAGAGAAAGCCGGGGTTTGCCCCGGCTTTTTTTTGCGTCCAGTATGGGCGCACACTCTGGTGCCAATCAGGTCTTGGAAAAGCGGTTCAGCCAGATCGCCGGGATCATGCCGACAATCACTATGAAAAGAGCCGATAGGGCACAGGCATGAATCTGCTCATCAGAGGCATACTGATAGACGTGGGTTGCCAGTGTTTCGTAGTCAAAAGGCCTCAGCATCAGTGTGGCAGGTAGTTCCTTGATAACATCCACGAAGACGATCAACGAAGAGGACAGCAGTGCCGGTGACAGCAAGGGCAGGTGAACCCGTAACAGGGTTTCGGTAGGGCCATACCCCAGTGTTCTGGCAGCCTGATCCATGGAAGGGGTGATCTGCAGCAAACTGCTCTCTACTGATCCGTAGCTCACGGTGAAGAAACGACAGGCATAGGCATAGACCAGGGCGACAATCGTGCCGCTCAGCAGCAAACCGGTTGAGACATCAAACCAGTCCCTGAAGCGGGCGTCGACAAAATTATCGAAGGCACCCAGCGGTACGAGAACGCCGATGGCCATAACAGTGCCCGGAACGCCATAGCCCAGCATGGCAAGGCGAATCAGGATATTTCTGTCCGAGCCTGCCAGACGCTGCATGTAGGCCATCATCGTGGCCATCAGTGCCAGAACCGTCACCGTCAATACCGCCAATGTAATAGAGTGTCCGGCGTAGCGGAAAAACTGGTCGCTCCAGTTCAGGTCAAAGTAGTGCCAGACATAGTTGACCAGTATGCCGGTCGGAATCAGAAAGCCGAGAATGATGATCAGGCTGAAGTAGGCAATCACGAAGAAAGAGCGGCCGCCATCCAGCCGGCTGGCGCTGATGCGACTGCCTTTGATATTCACGGCATTGCGCAGGCCCCGGTTTCGCGAGAGCCATTCAATCAGCACGACCAGCAGGCTGATGCTGACGAGTACCAAGGCTATCTGGGCTGCTCCGCCGACGTTCCCCATCGACAGCCACGCATCATAAAGCCCGTAAGTCAATGTGGGTACGGCAAAGTAACTGACGGTGCCATAGTCGTTCAGGGTTTCCATCAGCACCAGAGTCAGCCCCACGGCCAGAGAAGGCCGCAGCGCTGGCAGAAGGATGCGTGTCAGCACTTGCCAGGGCTTTGCCCCCAGCGAACGCCCGGCAAGAACGAGATTGTCTGAGAGTCCTTGCAAGCCGGCCCGGGTAGTCAGCAGAACATAAGGGTAGAGTACCAGGGAAAACATGGCGATTGCGCCACCGAGGCTGCGGATCTCCGGAAACCAGTACTCACGGGGTGACTGCCAGCCTCCGAGTTCCCGCACCAGGCTTTGTACCGGCCCGCTGAACTCAAGAAAGTCTGTATAGGCATAGGCCATGATGTAGGCTGGCATGGCGAAAGGCAGCAGCAAGGCCCAGGAAAAGAAACGCCGCCCCGGAAAATCGTAGTAGGTCAGCAGCCAGGCGCAGGAGAGCCCGATCGTTCCGGCCAGCAAACAGACACCCAGTCCCAGGGTGAAGGTGTTCTTCAGATACTTCGGAAGTACGGTATCCAGCAAATGGGGCCAGGGATTTTCTGTGGGTGAGAGAGCGACCCAGATAACAGCGAAAAGAGGCAGGCAAAGAAGCAGCGCCAGCAGGCTGGCTGCCAGGCGCGAACGAAACCATTGCGGCGCCCGGGCGGGCGCCGCAATGTGTGATTCAGCTGAAAAGTGGGGTGAGGCCTTAGCCGTCAAAATCTACCTTATCAACCAGTTTGACAGCTGCCGACCGGTACTTGGCAGTTTCCGTCAGGGCGATCTCATCGCGTTTGAACTTACCCCAGGAAGCCACCAGCTCTGAGGACTCGACACCCGGCTTGACCGGATATTCGAAGTTTAGTTCAGCGTAGAGGCTTTGCGCCTTGTCCGAAGTCAGAAATTCCATCAATGTCTGGGCTGCGTCTCGGTTCGGGGCATACTTGGCCATGGCCATGCCGCTGACATTGACGTGGGCGCCGCGATTATCCTGATTCGGGAAAATGATATTGGCTGATTCTGCCCAGGCTTTTTGCTCTGGTGTGGTAAGCATCGCGCCATAGTAGTAGCTGTTCCCCAGAGCCACATCGCAGAGGCCCTCATTGATTGCCTTGACCTGGGCACGGTCATTGCCCTGTGGGCGACGGGCCAGGTTCTCTTTGACACCCTGCAACCATTTTTCGGTTTCGGCTTCGCCATGGTGGGCGATCATGCTGCTGATCAGCGCAACATTGTACGGGTGCTTGCCTGAGCGGGTGCAGACCTTGCCCTTGAACTCCGGCTTGGCGAGATCCTCATAATCCAGGTTCGTGTCTTCGACCCGATCTTTTGAGGCGTAAATGTTACGCACGCGCAG
>JAUIAZ010000042.1 GCA_030427465.1 Gammaproteobacteria bacterium
GAAGTGGTGCTTGAGCTGGCACACATTGAAGTGCGTTCACTCAGGGCGGACATCTCCTGTTCCTGGCCGGAGACCTTGCCGGCGGTATCTGCCGAACCCATCCAGATACAGCAGGTGGCTCTTAACCTGATCCGTAATGCGGTGGAAGCGTGTGCACAGGCCGGTATTGCGCCCAAGGTTGAGTTTATTCTGCGGGGAGAGGCAAATAAGGTTTGCTTCATCATCACGGACAACGGGCCCGGCGTATCAGAGGCGCACCAGCAGCAATTGTTTCAGCCTTTCTTTACTACCAAAGAGACCGGTATGGGAATTGGCCTGACCCTGTGCCAGTCGATCATTCATGCTCATGGGGGAGAGATCGGTTATCGCCGTGAAGCCGATGGCCGAAGCACCTTCTACTTCTGGTTACCGGTCTCGTCATCAGCCGCTGTCGAAGCGGGCTCTGCCGACGTTGATTGACGAACAAGCAGAGCGGCCCGCTCTCCGGGCTTCACCCGATTGTTCGGGAACAGCACGTATAAGGTGTCGCCTTCAATCCGCCAGCTTTCTTCCCCATCTCTCCAGACCAACTCTCCGGGTTCCAGCGGGGTAAAGTTGGGGGCATCGTCGGCCACGCAGAGATGAAACCCCGTGCTGGACTTGGTCACACTGCTCGCGACCCGGAATTGCTCGGGTATCTGCCTGGGTGCGGACAGGCTCTGCCAGGGGCTGGGCCCCGATTGTGTCAGCATGTCCCGGATCGTCTGGTCCAGCTTCAGTGTCAGTTCTGGCGGGTTGTGGCCGAAAGCGGCCACCTGACCCAATTCCAGAGTGAAGCTGGTGGCGCCGAACGCCTGAAAGGTCCAGCCGGAAAAAGTCCGGCTCACCACAGTCTGGTGAATGGCCGCCTGTATGCCGCAGTGCCCGAGCAGCTGTAGCCGGGGGCTGTCGAGGCAGGCGGAGGGCAGGGTGGGGCAAATGGCAAAGGTCGGTTTCAGAGAGCGGCGAATGGCGGTGTGCAGGTCCAGGTGCAGGCACGGCACCTCTGTTGAAGCCGCCCGTCGGGTTGCCCGCATAAGCAGGTCGGCGCGAGCCGATTCCAGCGATGGGGTGGGGGCCGGATCGGGCAGGGGGAACAGGCGATTCAGGTTCTCTTCCACAAAACGCGTGCCCTCCTGAATCGCACGGGGGTTGCCCAGAATCAACAGCAGGGCGTGCCGGCAGTGCAAGCGCTCATGCAGCAGGTCAGCACACAGTCGGTCGAGCCACTCAATCGGACCGGTTTCGTTGCCGTGAATACCGGCGGACAGAATGATCAGGTCATCAACGGGGCCTTCCGGTTGCCAGTGAAGCACACCGTGTCCGTAGTAACTGGCGACCCCGTATTTTCGTGGTAGCGGAGCAGGCTCTTGATCAGGCCGGGCACCGGGGCTCAGCTGATCCAGTGTGAAACCGAGAAAACCTTTTTCCAGCAGTTCTCGCCAGAAGCTCCCATCGGTCTCACGTAGCCGCATGCAAGTGCGCCAGCAGACGTTTTTCAAGAGCCCGGAACAGGCCAATGATGGCAAAGGTCACACAGAGATAAACCAGAGCGACGAAGATAAAGGCTTCAAAAGGCGCATAGAAGCGGCTGTAAACGAGATAGGCCGCACCGGTCAGGTCCAGGATGGTTACGGTCGAGGCAACCGCACTGGCGTGCAGCATGAAGATGACTTCATTGCTGTAGGCGGGCAGAGCACGACGAAATGCGCTGGGCAGAACAATCCGCTGAACCAGTCTGGCCTGGGACATGCCGTAAGCTTTGGCCGCCTCAATCTCTCCGCGCGGCGTCTGTTGGATGGCACCACGCAGGATTTCAGTGGTGTAGGCGGCGGTATTCAGGGCGAAAGCAATCAGTGCGGGGTAAAAAGCTTCCTTGAATACCGGCCAGAGGAAGGTGTCCTGCAGAGTGAAGCTGGAGCCATAGTAAATGATGTAAAGCTGCACGATCAGCGGTGTGCCCCGGAAAACATAGGTGAAGAACCAGACCGGTCCGTTCAGCCAGGGCTTTCCGTAAGAGCGGGCGAGTGCCAGAGGAATGGCCAGCAAGCCGCCGACAACCAGAGACAATAGCACCAGTTGCAGGGTGTTGACGAGACCTTTCCAGTACTCATTCATCGTACTGACGGTGAAAATGTTGTTGCCTTCCAGCAGCGGTGCCAGCCACTCCATGCTCAGTCTCCCGCCTTGATAACACCAACCGAATAGCGCTGATTGGCCTTGTTGATCAGCCACTCGGAAACTGCCGTGAGCATCAGGTAGACAATGACGACCGGAATAAAGAAGCGGAAGGGATCATGCTCCGCCCGTGCGGCTTCCGAGGCCAGTCGTACCATGTCCGACAGACCAATGACGGAAACCAGAGCGGTGGTCTTGAGCATGACCAGCCAGTTATTACCGAGTCCCGGCAGTGCATGCCGGATCATCTGGGGCAACATGACCCGGCTGAAGCATTGCCAGGGTCGCATGCCGTAAGCTTTCGCAGCTTCCAGCTGGCCTTTGTCCACCGCCAGGAAAGCGCCCCGGAAAGTTTCGGTCATATAGGCACCGAATATAAAGCCAATGGCCACAACACCAGCGACAAACTGGTCGACGTTTATGAATATATCGATCTCGTAACGCTCATACAGCCAGTCAGTAAACTGGTTAATCAGAACCTGGCCACCGAAATAAACCAGCATCATCATGACCAGATCAGGGACGCCACGGATGAGGGTGGTATACAGCGTGGCGACGCTACGCAGGAAGCGGCTGTTGGAAAGTTTTGCGGTTGCCCCTGCCAGCCCGAGGGCCAGCGAGAGTATCAGGGAGGAGATACCGAGCTGAATAGTTACCAGTGCGCCACTGAATATTGAGGGGCCGTAACCTCTCAGGACGCCATTCAGGTCCAGTATCTGCTCCCACATGGTGGAATCAGACCTTGATGTCGTAGGAGAAGTACTTCTTCATGATCGCATCGTAGGTACCATCATTCTTGAGCTTTTCCAGCGCCTTGTTGAACATGTCCGCCAGTTCCTTGTCGCGCTTGCGGAAAGCCACTCCCACGCCATCACCAAGTTTCACCGGCTCGCCGATGTCATTGTAGCCTTCCTGGCTGGCGATGGTCTGCTCGCCTACCGGGTAGTCGACAAAGACCAGGTCAATGCGGCCGCCAGTCAGGTCAAGGGCCAGTTCGTCTGAAGTGGCATAGCGCTTGACGTCAACCACGCTGCCATAGTTGTCGGTTACGTAGCCGTCCTGCAGGGTGCCGCGCTGAACACCGACAGATTTCCCCTTGAGTGCCTCTTTGGAGGTCACATCCAATCCTGCATCGGCGCTGCGACCAAACCAGCCGGAAGGCGTGTTGTAGTAGGCTTCGGAAAAGTGAACTTTCTGGGCCCGCTCAGGCGTAATTGACATGGAAGACATAATGGCGTCGTACTTGCGTGCCTGCAGTCCGGGAATGATACCGTCCCAGCCCTGCACTACCCATTCACAGGTCAGCGCCAGTTCCTTGCAGACCGCATTGCCCAGGTCGACCTCAAACCCGGTCAGCGTGCCATCCGGTAACTTGTATTCAAACGGTTCGTAAGGTACATCAACCGCGATTCTGACCGTGCTCCAATCCTTGGCCATCGCACCGGTACTGAGGAACAGGGCCATCGCAGCGCTGACAAGATGTCTCATTTTCATGGGATTTCTCCTTCTCTGGGTTAGGGCCTGGCCTCAGTATCTGGGTGCCAGGAATTGCTTCATCCGTTCGGAATCCGGATTGTTGAAAACTCTGTCAGGCGAGCCGGCTTCCTCAATCTGTCCTTCGTGAAGGAACATGACCTGGCTGGAAACTTCTCGGGCGAAGGCCATCTCATGGGTGACCACAACCATGGTACGGCCTTCTTCTGCCAGTGATCGCATGACTTTCAGGACTTCGCCAACCAGTTCCGGATCCAGCGCTGAAGTCGGCTCATCAAACAGCATCACCTCAGGTTCCATGGCCAGGCCGCGGGCAATCGCCGCGCGTTGCTGCTGGCCACCCGACATCTGTGCCGGGTAGTAGTCGCGACGATCCCAGATGCCCACTTTATTCAGGTAGCGCTCAGCCCGTTCCTGCGCCTCTTTCCGCGGAACTTTCAGTACATGGACGGGGGCTTCAATCACATTTTCGAGAACCGTCATATGGCCCCAGAGATTGAAACTCTGGAAAACCATGGACAGTCTGGCCCGCAGGCGCTCTACCTGGCGCGCAGAACTCGGTTGCCGTTCGCCGCGACGGGTGGTTTTGAAGCCGACCTGTTCGCCATAGAGCCGGATATCACCAGCGGTCGGAATTTCCAGCAGATTCAGGCACCTCAGAAAAGTACTCTTGCCCGAGCCGGAGGAGCCAATGAGAGAAATGACATCGCCCTTGTTGGCTGTCATGGAGATGCCCTTGAGCACCTCGAGATCACCGAAACATTTGTAGATATCTTCAGCAACCAGTGGCGCGCCATCGGCAGACGTCAGGCCGCTCATTTCGCGGTTACCCGAAGGGGCTGTGTTCGTGGGTTGACTGATGGAGCCATGCACGCCGGTACAGGAAAACGCGAATCAATGAAATATCGGGAAGGGAGAGAGAGGCTGTTCAGCGATGATACTGCTTTCAATGACGGATACCTTGAATCGTCTTAAGGGTTACTATCATACGCTCGCGGTTTCTATTTGTTGTTTTCCGGTATTCCAACCAATCAGGCGCACCTTGTCAACCGCCGTACTTTTTGGCGGCGTTCTGTGGGGGCAGAAGAATGACCCGGGTCAGACTGTAACGGTCGTGCCAGGTTTTGCCTTCCTTGTCCCACAGCATCCAGAGATAACCCAGCCCGAGACAGAAAAAGGAAAGGAAGGCACCCATGAAACGGAGAATACATTGGCCCCATCTGAGGGGGCCGGCATCGGTGCTGACCACTTTGAGGCGCCAGGCCTGCATGCCCAGTGTCTGGCCGATCCGTCGCCAGAAATAGGCGAAGAAAAAGAAAGTGGCCAGAAAAAGCAGGCTGGCCAGCAGGGGATCTTTGTCCAGTGCACCGGATTCAGACAGGGCTTGCATCTGTTCGCTGCCGTACACCGCATTGAGGATCCCGAAGTAAATCAGTCCGGTGACGAGCCAGATAGCCACGCAAAGAAGAAAGTCGTACAGCATGGCGGCAAGGCGACGCCACAGCGGTGCATTGACGGGCTGGTCGGGAGGTGTGGAAGAAATCTTCTTGGTCAAGGTTATAAGGCTGCGATTTTATATTCTTAATCGTTATTAAAGGTCGCTCTGTTCCGGCCGATACTTTGACCAGATGCGGAAAAAAGCCGACCTTCGGCGAGGAGAGGTCATGATAAACGAATTCAAGGGAATTGGGTACGAGCGGAACGGGTCGGAGTACCTGCGCCCTCAGAAAACCCCACTGGCCCCCCCGGCCTCCAGAGCGGAGAGTGAGGCTCGTACACTGACGGCAACAGGTGACCGGGTGCAACTGAGCCAGGAAGGTCTGGAAGCTTCACGTCAGGGGGTTGAGGCGGTTCGCCGGGTAGAGCGACTCAGCGCCACCGAAGTGGTAGACAATGTCGCCAGCTTTGTTGAATCCCGTATCCGTCGGGAAGCAGAGAAAGGCGCCTCGGCGGAAGAGCTTTCCAGCCTGCTGAAGCAAGCTCGTGAAGGGCTGGCCGCAGGCTATGACGATGCCATCGGTATCATTCGCGATCAGGGTTTGCTGACAGAGGAACTGGAAGCCGAAATCGAGGTGGGTCGCCAGGGCATTCTGGAGCGCTTCGATCAGCTTGAAGAGTCAGTCCTCAACCCCCGTCCGGAAGCCGCCCAGCCAGACCGGGCTACGCGGGGAAGCCGTGAGGTTGAGGCCGATCAGCCCGTTCGCGAGCGTCCGCAGGCCGAAGCCCCTGCCCGGGTAGAGCGTGAGTCTTCGCAACCGCTGCGGAACTTCTCTGAATCGGCTTTTTCCGCCCGGCAGGATCAGATTTCTATTGAGCTGCGAACCCGTGACGGCGATGTGGTGACGCTGAACAGTGCCTCTCTTCAGGCTTTGGCAGGCGGCCAGCAGGGCAACGGCCAGTCGCTGCAATCTTACAATGCCCGCTACAGCGAGAGTGGTTACGGGTTTTCAGTGGAAGGCAGCCTGGACGAGGGAGAGCTGAAGGCCATCGAAAGTTTTGTCTTCCAGGTCCGTGAGCTGGCAGACAGCTTCTTTGAAGGAGATTTTGAGGCGGCTTTCAATTCAGCGCTGGAGCTTCAGGCTGACCCCTCTGAGATTGCCCAGTTCGCCGTTTCTCTGAGCACAACCCGTGTTCAGGGTTATCAGGCCAGCGGTGCATCTGAGAATGCCTCGCGCTACAGCCCCCTGGTTGACCAGGTCGGGCGGGTCAAGAACGCTCTGCGTTCCGCAGAGCCGTTTGAAAACCGTCCGCAGGTTCTGGAGCAGCTGGTCAGGACCTTTGCCGAGCAGAAGCAGAAAGCCTCGGAGCAGATACAGGCCTATCTCGACTTTACTCGCGAACTCGCTGAGCGTCTGGAAAAACAACTCTTCGGTCAGGCATAGAATTCTGACCTTCTGAACTGAGAACCGGCTGGCAAAGCCGGTTCCTGTCTTGCATTTTGCCCGCAGTTTCTCTGTGCTAGACTAGAACGCTTTTGAAGGTGGCGGCCTTGTCTCTCAAGGCCAGCCACACGTTGCAGCACAAGCGTTTTTGAGAACCCAGTCATGATGAAAAGTGCCGAGATTCGCCAGGCCTTCCTGGAGTATTTCCGTCAGCATGGTCACGAGATCGTGTCCAGCAGTTCCCTTGTTCCGGCGGATGACCCGACCCTGCTGTTTACCAATGCCGGGATGAACCAGTTCAAGGACTGTTTTCTGGGCAAGGAAAAGCGCAGCTATCAGCGCGCGACGACCTCACAGAAATGTGTACGCGCCGGCGGCAAGCATAATGACCTGGAGAATGTCGGTTATACCGCGCGTCACCACACCTTTTTCGAAATGCTGGGCAACTTCAGTTTCGGAGATTACTTCAAACATGATGCGGTTAAGTTCGCGTGGGAATTCCTGACCGGAGCTGACTGGCTGGCAATTCCCACCGACAAGCTGTGGGTGACCGTGTACGCGGATGATCAGGAAACCTATGACATCTGGCACCAGGACATGAAGGTTCCGGCGGAGCGCATTATCCGCATCGGGGACAACAAGGGCGAAAAGTATGCCTCAGACAATTTCTGGCAGATGGGGGATACCGGCCCCTGCGGACCCTGTACTGAAGTTTTCTACGATCACGGCCCTGACGTGGCAGGCGGGCCGCCCGGGTCGCCGGAGGAAGACGGCGACCGCTACATTGAAATCTGGAACGTCGTTTTCATGCAGTTTAACCGCACGGCGGATGGGGAAATGCAACCGCTGCCCAAGCCCAGCGTGGATACCGGCATGGGGCTGGAGCGCATAGCGGCAGTCCTTCAGAGTGTCCATTCCAACTATGAAATCGATCTGTTCCAGAACCTTCTGGCATCGGCGTCAGCGGTTCTGGGGGGTGTTTCAACGGGTGAAGCATCGCTGCGCGTCATTGCGGATCACATCCGCTCCTGTGCTTTCCTGATTGCGGACGGTGTTATGCCTTCCAATGAGGGGCGCGGATTTGTGCTGCGTCGCATCATTCGTCGTGCGGTACGCCACGGGAACAAGCTGGGTGCGAGAGAACCCTTCTTCCATAAGCTGGTAACGGCTCTGGTTCACGAGATGGGCGACGCCTACCCGGAACTGCGCCAGGGGCAGCCGCAGATCGAAAAGATTTTGTTGCAGGAGGAAGAGCAGTTCGCACGTACGCTCGACAAAGGCCTGCGCTTGCTGGAACAGGACATTGAACAGCTGGAGGGCCAGCAGATCTCCGGTGAAACCGTCTTTACTCTCTATGACACTTACGGGTTTCCGGTGGATCTGACTAACGACATTGCCCGCGAGCGGGGGCTGAGCCTGGACATGGCCGGTTATGAAACGGCTATGGAGGCCCAGCGGGATCGTGCGCGCGCCAGCTCCCGCTTCGGGGTTGACTATAACCTGTCCTCCGCAATTGACTCGGTGACGGACTTTACCGGTTACGAGCATCTGTCTGGTCAGCACGAGGTCGTCAGCCTGCTCAGCGAAGGTCAGCGTGTTAAGACTGCCAGTGCCGGTGAATCGGTTGCGGTCGTTCTGAAGGAAACCCCATTCTATGCCGAGTCCGGTGGGCAGGTCGGAGACCGGGGCCGTCTGGTGGCCGACGGGGTCGAGTTTGAAGTCAGAGATACGCGCAAAGAGGGACAAGCCTTCGTGCATCTGGGCGAACTCAAGCATGGTCAGCTTTCGATCGGCGATACCCTGAACGCGGTTGTCGATCGCGACCTGAGAGAGTCTACCGCTCGTAATCACTCCGCAACCCACCTTCTGCATGCGGCTTTGCGCCAGGTGCTGGGTGAACATGTGGTGCAGAAAGGGTCTCTGGTTGATGCCGAAAAGCTCCGTTTTGATTTCGCGCACTATGAAGCCATGACCCGGGAGCAGCTGCGCGAAGTGGAGCGTCGCGTGAATCAGCAGATTCGTGCCAATACACCGGTCAGCACCGAGCTGATGGGGATGGAAGCGGCCAAAGAACGCGGCGCCATGGCTCTGTTCGGTGAAAAGTACGGGGAAAAAGTGCGGGTGCTGAGCATGGGAGAAAGCGATTTCTCCGTCGAACTTTGTGGGGGCACTCATGTGGCCCGAACCGGAGATATCGGCATGCTGGTCATCACCAGTGAGTCGGGCATCTCTTCCGGTGTACGTCGAATTGAGGCGGTAACGGCAGCCAATGCCGAGGCCTGGATTAACCAGTCTGACCGTTTGCTTCAGGAAATTGGCGCTCTGGTCAAAGGCAACCGCGACAGCGTGCTGGAAAAGGTTCAGGGCTTGTTTGACAAGTCCCGTCAGCTAGAGAAACAGCTCGAGCAGATGAAGCAGAAGCTGGCCAGTTCCGCCGGGAATGATCTTGCTGGTGAGGCGGAAACCGTGGGTGAAATCCGCGTTGTGGCCAGAGCTCTGGAAAACGTAGACCGCAAGGCCTTGATGGACATGGCTGACCAGTTGAAAAACAAATTGGGTAAGGCGGTGGTTTTGCTGGCTTCGGTCGAAGACGACAAGGTGACACTGGTGGCGGGTGTCACCAAGGCAGAAAGTGCCAAGTTAAAGGCCGGGCAGCTGATGTCTGAAATTGCCGGCATGCTGGATGGTAAGGGCGGTGGCCGCCCGGATATGGCTCAGGGTGGCGGTCAGAATAACGGAAAACTGGATGAGGCCCTGAGCCGGGTTTCAGCCTGGGTGCGAGAGCAGGCAGGTTGAACAGGCGGGCAGACAGAAGTTAAGGGAAAAAAATGGCACTAATTGTTCAAAAGTATGGAGGTACCTCGGTAGGTACTGTGGAGCGGATCCGGGCGGTGGCTGAAAAGGTCAAGTCTTTCCGCGATGAGGGGCACGACCTGGTGATCGTGGTCTCGGCCATGTCCGGAGAAACCAACCGTTTGCTGGGGCTGGCGCGTGACATATCGAGCGAGCCAAGCAGCCGTGAACTGGACGTGCTGGTTTCGACCGGGGAACAGGTGACTATTGCCTTGCTCTGTATGGCACTGCATGAGCTGGACTGTGATGCGCGCTCCTACACCGGCAGCCAGGTCAGGATTCTGACAGACAGCGCGCACACCAAGGCGCGCATTCTGGATATCAGTGACAAACCGATCCGTGAAGATCTTGCGAAGGGCCGGGTGGTTGTCGTGGCAGGGTTCCAGGGCGTAGATGAAAACGGCAACATCACCACGTTGGGGCGGGGCGGATCGGATACAACGGGTGTGGCCCTGGCGGCTGCCCTGAAGGCGGATGAATGCCAGATCTATACCGATGTCGACGGGGTATACACGACCGATCCCCGGGTGGTTCCCAATGCCCGCAGGCTCGAGAAAATCACCTTCGAGGAAATGCTGGAAATGGCCAGCCTGGGATCAAAGGTGCTGCAGATTCGTTCGGTTGAATTTGCAGGCAAGTACAATGTGCCGCTGCGGGTGCTTTCGTCTTTCACGGAAGGCAACGGGACTCTGATTACTACTGAGGATATTGAAGATATGGAACAGCCAATCGTATCGGGTATCGCGTTCAACCGCGATGAAGCCAAGCTTACCGTGGCCGGTGTGCCGGATATCCCGGGTGTGGCTTCCCGCATTCTGACGCCGGTCAGTGATGCCAACATTGAAGTGGATATGATTGTTCAGAACATCGGTGTTGATAACCAGACAGATTTTACCTTTACCGTACACCGCAATGAGTTTGAGCGTGCCCGTCGGATTGTCGAAGGAGTTGCCCGGGATATCGGTGCCCGGGCGGTGATTGCTGATCAGAACATCTGCAAGGTCTCCATCGTGGGTGTGGGAATGCGCTCGCATGCTGGGGTGGCCAGTCGCATGTTCAAATCCCTGTCCTCTGAAGGCATCAATATCCAGATGATATCGACCTCTGAAATCAAGATCAGTGTCGTGATTGATGAAAAATATCTGGAGCTTGCCGTCAGGGCGTTGCATGATGTCTTCGAATTAAGCAAAAAAGCCGAGGCAGAGTGATACAATCCTTGGCTTTAGCGGGCCATTCGCTACAATGGCCCGGTTTTCTTTGTATCCGAATGGGAATCGGTGTCGTAACAATGGAGTCAGGTGCCTGAGACAGGCTCGTACTGCGAAGAATAATTAATTGGATATAGTCGTTCTCAAGGAGAAATAAACATGTTGATTCTTACCCGGCGCGTGGGCGAAACCCTGATGGTTGGCGATGAAGTAACTGTGACTGTACTCGGGGTTAAGGGCAACCAGGTGCGGATCGGCGTGAATGCGCCCAAGGAAGTTGCTGTGCACCGGGAAGAAATCTATCAAAGAATCCAGCGCGAAAAGACGGATGACCCGTCGGACAACGGTTACGGAAACAACGACTGAAAGTCCCTGGGTTAAATTCATCGTCTGCGCTATCTTTTTCATTTCATTGTGGTATTATACGCCGCGTTTCGGAGAGGTGGGTGAGTGGCTGAAACCAGTTCCCTGCTAAGGAACCATATCCATTACGGGTATCGAGGGTTCGAATCCCTCCCTCTCCGCCACTTTTTGCGCGCTCGTAGCTCAGCTGGATAGAGTACCTGGCTACGAACCAGGCGGTCGGAGGTTCGAATCCTCCCGAGCGCGCCATTCTTTACTCTACACGCGCCAGTAGCTCAGCTGGATAGAGTACCTGGCTACGAACCAGGCGGTCGGAGGTTCGAATCCTTCCTGGCGCGCCATTTCTCACCCTGTCTCTGAAGCCCTGAATTCCGAGTGCTGGAAAATGCTGTACGGGCTGCCTATGCTGTTGCTTGAATGACCCACGCACAGGAATATCAATCGGGTCAGAAGGCATCAGGTGTGCAAGTGTGAAAGAGGAATTCCCCGGCTTGTATCGTATATTTCGTTCGTCAGACAGGCTGCAGATATGGGGCTGCCTGGCATCCCTGTTCGTCAAGGCCAGCACTTCGCTGCTTCTGACGCTGAGTCTGATTCTGCTGCTGACCGCGCGGGCCACGGCGGATTCGCTTCCCGGCGCTCAAGGCGAGGGCAGTGAGCCGCTCCGGGAGCGCCCGGTCATTCCGGTCGGAGCCTATGATTTTCCCCCTTACGCAACGGTCGGAGAAGATTACCGGGTCGGCGGGGCGGTGGCAGACCTTCTGGAGCTGCTGAACCGGCACCAGACCCGCTTCACTTTTTTGGCGCGCAGCGTCACCCCCAAGCGCCGCTACACGGATCTGCAAAACAGGCGTTATGATGCCATCTTCTTCGAAATGGCAGAGTGGGGGTGGCAGGAGTATCCGGTTCTGGAGAGTCAGGAACTGGCCCTCGATGAAGAAGTCTTTGTGACCTCTCGCGAAAACCTCGCTGCCAACCCGGCGCTTTTTGAAACCCCCCAGACCCACCGCATCGCCGGTATCCTTGGCTACCATTATGCCTTTGCCGGCTTCAAGTCCGATGAAGCCTATCTTTACTCGAACTATCTGATCGTTCTGAGCGGGAGCCAGGAAAAAAATCTCGAATTACTGCTGCTGAACCGAAAAGATATTGCAGAGATTGCGCTGCTTCAGCGCTCCTTTCTGGACGCCTATTTCGAGACGCACCCGGAAGCCCGCGAACGTATGGCTGTCCGCGATGAGCCGGATCAGATCTATCGTCTGCGCGCCTTGCTGCATCCCCAGTCGCCCCTGAGCCCGGTACAGCTGAATCTTTGGCTCACCGAACTGGAGAATTCCGGAGATCTGGAGCAACTGAGAAGGCGACACGGATTGCGGTCTCCCCACTAAATCACGTCCCGTCTTCAGGGGCCCTTCACGCGTTGCTGTCTCTGGCTTCTGGTTGCCCTTTGGGGCCATTGTCGGTAAAGTACGCGGGATTTACCTTCAGCATAGGAAGAACCAAATGTCTGGCATTTTGGGTCAGTCCTTCGAGTTGATGCTCGTGGGCATGGGATTTGTATTCGTGTTTCTGACAATTCTGGTCGGCGCCATGACGCTGATGTCGCGCCTCGTGGGCAAGTATTTCCCCGAAGCCCCGCCGCAGGCACGTGCCGTGATTCCACCTGCCGCATCGCCTGCGCCAGCACAGATTGATCCGACCACTCTGGCGGTACTGTCTGCAGCGATCCAGAAGCACCGTTCCCAGAAAAAATAAGCGAATAATTAACCCGTTTTCTAATAATTCAACCGGAAGATCGAATCTATGAGCGATAGCAAAAAGCCGCTTGGCATAACCGATGTTATCTTGAGGGATGCACACCAGTCGCTGCTGGCCACACGTATGCGGCTTGACGACATGCTCCCGATTGCCGAAAAACTGGACAAAGTCGGTTTTTGGTCACTGGAATCATGGGGCGGTGCGACTTTTGACTCCTGCATTCGTTATCTGGGAGAAGACCCCTGGGATCGCATTCGCCAGCTGAAGAAAGCCATGCCCAACACCCCGCAGCAGATGCTGCTTCGGGGACAGAATCTTCTGGGTTATCGTCATTATGCCGATGATGTGGTCGAGCGTTTCGTTGAGCGGGCGGCTGAGAACGGCGTGGATGTATTCCGCGTCTTTGATGCCATGAATGACCCGCGTAACCTGGAAACCGCTATCAAGTCTGTTCTCAAGGTCGGCAAACACGCTCAGGGAACGCTGTCTTATACCGTTAGCCCGGTTCACACCATGGATATGTGGATCGACCTCGCGAAGAATATCGAGTCCATGGGGGCAAACTCGATTGCCATCAAGGACATGGCCGGTCTGCTGAAGCCTTATGTGGCCTTTGAACTGGTCAGCCGTCTGAAGAAAGAGTGCAGCATTCCGATTCACATGCAGTGCCACGCAACCACCGGTATGTCGACGGCTACTGCCCTCAAGGCAGCCGAAGCGGGTATCGACAATGTGGATGCGGCAATCTCTTCCATGAGTATGACCTACGGCCACTCTCCCACCGAAGCGATTGTGGCCATTCTGGAAGGCACTGATCGCGATACCGGTCTGGATCTTAACCTGCTGGAAGAGATTGCCGGCTACTTCCGGGCGGTCCGCAAGAAGTATGCGAAGTTCGAAGGCTCCCTGCGCGGGGTGGATTCGCGCATTCTGGTTGCCCAGGTGCCTGGCGGCATGCTGACCAACATGGAAAACCAGCTCAAGGAGCAGGGCGCGCTGGACAAGTTCGATTCGGTACTGGAAGAAATTCCCCGGGTTCGTGAAGACCTTGGCTTTATCCCACTGGTGACGCCGACTTCCCAGATCGTTGGAACCCAGGCGGTTTTGAACGTACTGACCGGCGAGCGCTACAAGTCAATCTCCAAAGAAACAGCCGGTGTCCTCAAAGGCGAATATGGTGCAGCGCCTGCGCCTTTCAATAAAGAGCTGCAGACGCGTGTTCTGGACGGTGCCGAGCCAATCACCTGCCGGCCTGCTGACCAGATCGACGCTGAGATGGACAAGCTGACCGAAGAGCTGAAAAAGCTCGCATCCGAGAAGGGCATCAAACTGGCTGATGCAGCCGTTGATGATGTGCTGACCTATGCACTGTTCCCGCAGGTTGGTCTGAAGTTCCTCGAAAACCGGGGTAACCCGGATGCGTTCGAGCCGGTGCCGAGCGAAGACGATGTCAAAGCGGCACCTGCGGCAAGCGGTCCGGCAACCTACACAGTCAACGTCAATGGCGTGGACTACGTGGTCAAGGTCAGCGACGGTGGCGACATTACCCACGCTGCGCCAGTAGGCGGTGCCGCACCGGCCGCGGCGCCTGCAGCGCCAGCCGCAGCTCCGGCAGGATCCGGAGAGCCGGTACCTGCACCGTTGGGCGGAAACATTGTACGCATACTGGTATCTGCCGGACAAAGCGTACAGGAAGGCGATGTGCTTCTGATCCTCGAAGCCATGAAGATGGAAACCGAAGTTCGTGCCAGCAAGGCTGGACAGGTGACCAGCGTTGACGTCAAGCCCGGCGATGCTGTCGCGGTAGGGCAGACCTTGTTGAACCTGGCCTGAAGGAGTAGTTACTGAATGGACGGTATAACCAAACTATGGACAGGCAGCGGGATCTATAATCTGGAACCCGGCCAGGCCATTATGATGGCAATCTGCCTGCTCTTGCTTTTCCTGGCGATTCGCAAGAATTTTGAGCCACTGCTTTTGATTCCCATCGGTTTCGGTGGCCTGATGGCCAACATTCCGGAAGCTGGCCTCGCTTTCTCAGCGGTTGAGAATCTCATCAAGCTCGGTTCTCCTGAGCAGCTAGCCCAGATGGGGGCCATGGTAGGTGTTGCCGTCGATCAGACTGTCGCGGTCACACCGGAATTGCGTTACGAGCTACTGAATGCCTACAAGGCAGCGGATTCTAACCTTCATGAGGCACTGATTTTTGTGGCCAAAGATATGGGTTATGCCAGTGGCGTGCTCTATCAGTTCTTTTCTGTGGCTATCCTCAGTGGTGTTGCCCCCCTGCTGATCTTCCTGGGTGTTGGTGCCATGACTGACTTTGGTCCGCTGCTGGCCAATCCCAAGACGCTGTTGCTGGGCGCGGCAGCTCAGTTCGGTATCTTTGGTACCGTGCTGGGGGCTGGTCTGATGACAGCTTCCGGTCTGATGGACTTCTCAATCAAGGAAGCGGCTGCTATCGGGATCATCGGTGGTGCGGATGGCCCGACCTCAATCTATGTGGCGACCTTCCTGTCTCCTCACCTGCTGGGCGCCATTGCCGTTGCTGCCTACTCCTATATGGCGCTGGTGCCTTTGATCCAGCCGCCCATCATGAAAGCACTGACAACGCCGGAAGAGCGCAAGATCAAGATGGAGCAGCTTCGTCCGGTCAGCCGTTTGGAAAAAATTCTTTTCCCGATCGTTCTGCTGGTTCTTGTCGGTCTGTGTCTGCCGGATGCTGCGCCACTGCTGGGTATGTTCTGTCTGGGTAATCTGATGAAAGAAAGTGGTGTGGTGGATCGCCTGAGCGACACGGCTCAGAATGCCCTGATCAACATCGTAACCATCATTCTGGGCCTGTCTGTCGGTGCCAAACTGTCCGCGGACAAGTTCCTCGATATGCAGACTCTGGGTATCGTTGTACTTGGGCTGGTGGCTTTCTGTGTCGGTACGGCGGCAGGTGTTCTGATGGCGAAGGCCCTGAACCGCTTCAGCAAGGATCCGATCAACCCGTTGATTGGTTCGGCTGGTGTATCTGCCGTTCCGATGGCAGCGCGTGTGTCCAACAAGGTTGGTCTGGAAGCGAACCCCCAGAACTTCCTGCTGATGCATGCCATGGGGCCAAACGTGGCCGGTGTGGTTGGTTCTGCGGTAGCTGCGGGTGTGATGATCAAGTTCCTTGGCTAAGCCGCTCGACACCCTCTAATATGAAAGAGCCGCTTTGCGGCTCTTTTTTTTGACCTGAAGGAACTCTGGCATGTCTGCAGAAATTGATGAACTGCTTGTATCATTGAAAACCCTGGCGGAGCAGCAGGACTGGCAGGCGCTCGGTCAGATGGATGAAAGGGTGCGGGAGGTGGTCAGCCGGGCCTGTGCTGAGGAAAACCGGAATGTGCCGGAATTGAACGCAAAGATTGCGCAATTACAGGCGCTCTACCGACAGGTGATCGGGCAGGTAGAGGCCGGCCGCTCGGAAACTGCGAAAGACGCCACACAGGCTCGCAGGCAGTTGAATGCCGCCCGTTCCTATCTGGACAATGCAAGAAAGTAGAGCTCCCCCGCTGCTCCTGCGTTTTCACTGTCTGCGACTTGTACCTAGACCTGTGACGATTATTTGACAGCCTCTCGGCTGCGGTCTTTACTTTGGCGGAACAATAACCAATCTTTGACGCTTTCCGCAGTACCTATGAGCACAGATCGCAAAATTCTGATTTTGTCCCGGGAAACGGGCATCCTTTCCAGTATCGGGGTGATTCTCGATTTTCTGGGTGAAAGTCATTTGAGCGGCGCGCCGGAAGACTGGAAACAGGTTTGCGATCAGGGCCTGGAAAGCCCGGAGGAACTGGGTGCGGTGATTCTTGACCAGTCGGTCGGCGATGTTTATCCCTTGCTGGATGCTATCCGGCAATGGGATGAAGGGGTTCCGGTGATTGGTCTGGGTGAACTGGAAAAGGGCGATCACGGGGATGGTGAAGTCCTCGACAAGATGATCATCGCGCGTCTGGACCCCATGCCCCACTACAATCGCTTTATGGACACGCTGTATCGTGTGCAGGTCTACCGGGACCAGTATGCCGCGAGTCGTGGGCGGGCAGTGCAGAGGGAAATCCTCCTGTTCCGTTCTCTCGTGGGAACCAGTCGTCCGATCCAGAAAGTGCGAGAAATGATGTCCCAGGTGGCTGACAAAGAAGTCAGTGTGCTGATCATGGGAGAGTCCGGAACAGGCAAAGAAGTGGTTGCACGGAACCTGCACTACAACAGTCACCGGCGGGAAAAACCCTTTGTACCGGTAAACTGCGGTGCGATTCCGGCGGAACTGCTTGAAAGTGAACTGTTCGGACACGAGAAAGGTGCGTTCACCGGCGCCATTACGGCGCGACAGGGCCGCTTTGAACTGGCTCAGGGCGGCACATTGTTTCTGGATGAAATTGGTGACATGCCATTACACATGCAGGTGAAGATACTGCGTGTACTGCAGGAGCGGACTTTTGAAAGGGTTGGCAGTAACAAGACCCTGCAGGCGGACGTCCGCATTATTGCGGCAACCCACAAAAACCTGGAAGAAATGATCGAAAGCGGTGATTTCCGCGAGGACCTGTACTACCGCCTGAATGTGTTCCCGATTGAGATGCCACCGTTACGTGAACGTTCCGAAGACGTGCCTCTGCTCATCAATGAACTGATATCGCGGATGGAGCAGGAAAAACGGGGCTCGCTTCGGTTCAACTCGGCTGCCATCCTGAGCCTGTGTCGTCACGAATGGCCGGGCAACGTGCGTGAACTGGCGAACCTGGTCGAGCGACTGGCCATTATGAACCCCTATGGTGTTGTAGGCATCAGCGAGTTGCCGCAAAAGTTCCGGCATGTTGAGGAAGGGGAGGAGGATCTTCCGGAG